>QHVY01000460.1:2291-2793 GCA_003223695.1 Acidobacteriota bacterium | reverse complement strand
CTGCCCGACGGAGACGTAATTTGCAGCGCGTCAATAAGCATTGATCAGCTTCGCTTCTTTGTCGGAAAGCGCGTTTTTCATAACTCGCGCGATTCTATGCTGACGCCGGGGATCCTTCGCCGTCTTCGCGGCTCACGATGTCTTTGCCCGTGTCGTGCTTGACCAGAAGGATGGCCGCGATGATCGCGAACGCCGCAATGACGATCCGCATCGTGACGCGTTCGCCCGCGATGACCGCGCCGAGGAGCACGGCGATGAGCGGATTCGTGTAGGCGTGCGTTGCCACGAGCACCGGCGGCCACTTCGTCAGCAGCCACGTATAGCCGGCGAACGTCAGCGCACCGAAGACGACGAGATACGCGAGCGACAGTGCCGAAACCGCCGAGACGTTCGCGATGTGGAACGTCTGCGCGCTTCCTGTAACGAATGATGTCGCGATCAGCAGGACACCGCCGCACAGAAGCGACATCGCGGCGGACATGATCGGTATCGGATGCAGCGG
>QHVY01000460.1:0-2271 GCA_003223695.1 Acidobacteriota bacterium | reverse complement strand
GGTTTGCCGATGAGAATGGCCACGGCTGCAATACCGATGATCAATCCGCCGATGCCGGATGCGTTGAGCCGCAAACGATCGACTGAGATCGCAGACAGCGCCGCCACCCATACCGGCTCCGTCGCGATGAGCAGCGCAGCAACGCCCGATGGCACGACCAGCTCTGCCCAATGCAACGATCCGTGGCCGATCAGAAAAAAGAGCACGCCGAGGACAGCGCTGGCCTGCCACTGCCGGAGGGTGGGTCGATAACCGCGCCACCAGCACCATGCGAAGAGCGCGCTTCCGCCGATGACATGGCGCAGGCCCGCTGTGATCAGCGGAGGAATCGTTTCGATGGAATAGCGGATTGCGAGATACGTCGAACCCCAGACGATGTGAATCGCCAGGAAGGAAAGCACCATCAAAACGCGCTCACGTCGCATGTCTTTGAAACACGCCATCGGTGCTGCACGTTCGCGAGCTGTACAAACGAATGGCGGCGCCGCAGGATTAAAGTCCTCATCGAAGCAAGTGGCGACATCGAGAAACGTGCGTCGCAAAAGTTCAAGATCCTCTGGCCGGCGCCTAACTCGGCGGTGCAGCCGACGAGCGCTGAAGCGGACTTCGGTGCGCCGCGCTTGTAGGCTATCTTGCATGAGCAGTGAGCGAGCGGGCCGAAGCCGCTCAGCTCTGAACGTTAGACGTCAGCGAGCAACCTCGAACGGCCGGATACGATGTTCGGACGATTTGCCTTTTCCGCGCAGGGCGGAAAATATGCTTGGTGCCGAATGCACCGTCGCTTCGGTCCAAAAGAACATGGAAAAAAAGCGATGAAAAGAATACGTTATGCCGCAATCATCATGGCCCTGGCATCAGCGACGGCTTGTTTCGCGGGGGCTGCGGACGATGAGGCAGCGATCCGGGCGCTTGAAGACAGGTTTACAGCGGCCTTCAACGCCGGGGATGTCGATGCGATGATGAAGAATTATGTGCCGGACAACAGTCTCGTCGTCTTCGATGTCGTGCCGCCAAGGCAACATCTCGGCGCCGACGCATATCGCAAGGCTTGGGTGGGCTTCTTCGCGACCTTCAAAGGCACGCCGAAAATCGCCATCACTGATCTCGGCATCATCGTCGACGGCAACCTCGGCTTCAGGCACAGCATCCAGCACGTCATGGGCACCGTTAAACAAGGTCACCCAGTCGATCGGACAGTACGCATCACCGACGGCTATCGCAGGGTCGGGGGTGACTGGTTGATCGTGCTTGAACATATCTCCGTGCCGGTCGATCTAGCAACCGGCAAGCCGGACCTTGCCTCAAAACCTTGAGACGGGACATGCAATATCAATCTTCGTTGCAGCGGACTGCGCCCTGCGGGCCTACCGCTGAACTCGGGACTCTCTTCGTAACAATTCTCCTGTTAGCCGCATGGGCGGACCGAAGGATTCGAACATTCGGCAAGCCTTCCAGCGCGAGAATCCAAATTCAGTGGTGCGTGACGTGTATGTGAGCGAGGCGACAGTGATGCGGTTTACTCACGGTTAGGCGGCGCAAGTTAGAATAGCGCTGATCCGCATTCGCACTGCGGAGAAGTATCCGACGAAAGTCAGTATGAGGAGGCTCTATGAGTCCCAAAACGGATACACGGAAGTCCGCCAAGAACGCCACCGTGACCGGCAAGGCGGTCAAGGGATTCACGGACGAGGAACGAGCCGCGATGAAGGAGCGCGTCCAAGAGCTGAAGGCGGAAGCGCGCCGCGGCCCGCGCCCGAAGAAGGCGGACGGGGAAAGCGACGTGCTCGCGAAGATTGCCGAGATGCCGAAAGCGGATCGCTCCATGGCCGAGCGGCTCCATGCCATCATCAAAGCCAGCGCACCAGCCCTCTCGCCGAGAACCTGGTACGGGATGCCCGCGTACGCCAAGGACGGCAACGTCGTCTGCTTCTTCCAAAGTGCGCAGAAGTTCAAGGCGAGGTACGCGACGTTCGGCTTCAGCGACAAGGCGAATCTCGACGAAGGCACCGTTTGGCCGGTCGCCTTCGCGCTGAAGGAGTTGACCGCCGCCGACGAGGCAAGGATCGGCGCGCTCGTGAAGAAAGCGGTGAGCTGAGGAGGTCGCTGCACTTTCAGGGGCAAGGCAGCGCGCCGCCTAACACGCGCTTGCAGCGCACGTAGCTCGCTCCGCCGCTTCGTCGCAAGTGCGTTACCATCCCATGTCGTGGGCCAGGCCGCCGAAAGCTGGGTCCGTTAGGCCGACGCACAAACTCGTATTCGCAATTATCTTCA
>QHVY01000269.1 GCA_003223695.1 Acidobacteriota bacterium | reverse complement strand
TTAAGCCCACGCGTTATGTCGGGCAAAATCCGAGCTGCGGATCTGGTTCGCCGGGCAGTTGCGATTACGCAGGTGTCTACAAAACGACCACAACCACAAAGCTGTGTGACAAGCCGTACCGGCCTAACAACGTCGATCGTTTCTTCGGCAGTGAGAATAATCCCGACATCGTCATCAATCGGACGAATGACTCCGCTGCGATCGATGCCTTCAATGACAAGCTTCTCGCCAGCGACGGCGCGACGGCCACCGCTCTCGACAAATTGGCCGGCGAAGTGACTGAGATCAAACTCTTTGCGCCACCGATCGTCGGAGGCACTCTCAATACCCCCGGCTACTGGTCCGGCGGCATGCGTTACGGCGTGGCCACAATCAAAGTCACTGCACAGCAGTTTCAGAACCCGACGAACCACACGGGCGTCATGGCGTCGCATTCCGTCCGGCTGGTGGTCGGCGAGTTGCCGCTGCCGATTCCCGCGGGTCCCATTCAAGGTAACGCGAACGTGTCATTCGGCGGCAACTTCCGCGTGCACTGGGGCATGGAAACGTCGCGCGGCGATTTGACTCCGTCTTTGAATCTCACATCACTTCCGTGGGCCAATGCGTATGAGCGTCCGCACTTCGAGCACGGCTATGAACAGGGCACAGGCGTTGCCTCGATCAGTCTCACGGGCGGAGGTTCCGGCTATGGTGCAGCGCCGGTTCCCTCACTCACATGCAACGCGCCGTGCGTTCCGGGCGGATCCGGATTCGCCGCAACGTCAACGATCAACGGAGCCGGTACCGTGACTGCGGTAACCGTCACGAATCCAGGATCGGGATACAACGCACAATATCCGCCTCAAGTCGTCTTTCCCGCCCCCGGCGGACCTGGCGTCACTGCAACTGGCGTTGCAAACGTAGCGGCGGAAGTTTGGCCGATCGCGTCCGGAAGCCAGTTTGACGACGTCGATTACTTCCATGAGCTGCTGGCGAAGGACTTCCAGGACCCGTTCTATGGCGCGCGCGCCTACCAGGACAACATGATGGATGCCGCAGGCGGTCCGACACAGTGCTATCCGTACAGTCGTGGTAAGGATGAGCAGTCGAATACAGACCCTTCTTATGCGTTCCAGTGGCAGGACTCGAACATCTACTCGACCAAGAAGAAAGTCGTATTCCCGACGATCGTTTACGACTATTGGAAACACATTACGCTGTCGGGCCGCGGTTACCGCGGGATCTACTACTTCAAGTATGCCGGCCCGGGCGGAGCCGGCGGTCTATTCCAGAAGTTTGGACAAGGAGTCGCTCAGTCAATGCCGTATTGGGCCAACACAAAAGCTGGCGCCAACCTCGGTGCTGGCGTCTACTTCTTCGATACGACCAACGGAGCAAATCCGCAATCGCTGACCGGTGCTGCTCGCGCCGCGGCGTTGACTCCCGCTGAATTTTGGAATTCTTCTGACTTCAATAACTCAATGCTGATGCAGGGATTTGTCTACGTGAACGCGACCTCGTTCGGCACCACCGGCCAGGGCAATAACGCTGTGACGGTGCAGGCGAACTTCCCGGGTGAGCCGTTCCGCGACGTCGGCTATCCAAAATGGAACGAAGCGATCGGCAGCTGGGATCGAAGCTGCGGCGAAACGTCGCCGGGCGCAAATGACGGTCAGATCTGCCGCGCGGGCGTTGGCGACGCTGCCTTCAGTTGCCAGACAACGATGGGCGGCAATACTGATGGTCGATGCCACATCGTCGTCATGCAAGCTCCGACGTGGGACTCAATCGACAACAACAACCCCGTGACGCATACCGCGCCTTATAGGCTGCCGGATTGCAGTTCCGGTTGCAATGGCAGCCCGACTCATTACGCGTATGTGGAGAAGACCTGGAAGTCCAACTTGCAGGCGATTCACGATTACGGTCAAGTATGCCAGGTTCCTCCGGCGGACTGGATCGTCACGGACGGGACGAGCAACGGCTATTGCTCTTTCCCACACGAACCGTACTTGAACCTGATCTTTCCCGACCAGGGCGCGAACAACAACGGCGCTCCGTATACCGTTGTTGTCGGTTGGGAACCTCCCGGCGAGCAGACGTTCCGGAAGAAAGCAGTCGACCCGACAACTGGTAACGTGATTAACTGCCCTGCTGTACAAAACAACGCGGCCTCAATTGATCTCGATAAATGCACGTCGAATGCGTATGACGTCGACGGCGCAGTCGTCGCAATCGATGTGATTCTGCAAGGCATTTTGTATGTAGAAGGTCAGTGGGGATCGGAAGGTAACTCCTGGTTCTTTGGATCGATCCTCGTTCAGGACACGATCAACCTGTCCAGCGGTACCGCCGACGTCTGGTTCGATGAGAAGCTGCTGAAAGGCACGTGGGCACCTCCAGGCATGCCCCGCGTCATTGTGTTCTCAGAGCAGACGGACGAGCAGACACAATAAATTGGTATGTTAGGCCGTTGGGATGTGTAGGGCACGGCTGCGCCGTGCCGAATCCCGACGGCCCTCGCACGAGAATTCGGCACGGCGCAGCCGTGCCCTACGCGCCTAACGCGTCCTTGAACTGCTCCTTATCAATGGCTTTGTCGTAAGCGGCCTGCGCGCTGATCTTGCCTGCCTCGAAAAGCTGCCGGATCGACGAGTCCATATCGATCATGCCTTCGCGCACGCCGGTTTGAATCGCGGAGGTGATCTGCGACGTCTTCCCCTCGCGAACCATATTGCCGACAGCAGGTGATGCAAAAAGGATTTCCAGCGCGGCGATGCGGCCGCCGCCGGTTTTCGGAAGCAGTTGTTGCGCGACGACCGCGCGGATGGTTTCGCCGAGGACGTTGCGGATTCCCTCCTGCTCGCCGGCGGGAAACACGCTGATGATACGGTCCATCGTTTTCGCGGCGTTGTTCGTATGCAGCGTGCCGAAAACGAGCGTTCCGCGCTCCGCGGCTGAAAGCGCCATCTGAATCGTTTCCAGGTCGCGCATCTCGCCGACAAGGATCAGATCTGGATCTTCCCGCCCTGCCGCCTTCAGCGCCTCGGCAAATGATTTCGCGTGACTGCCGATCTCGCGCTGATGGATCAGACATTTTTTGTTCGGGTGCACGAATTCGATCGGGTCTTCGATGGTGATGATGTGCAGACTGCGCGTCTCGTTCACGAGATCGACGATCGCTGCGAGCGTCGTCGATTTGCCGGAGCCGGTCGGACCGGTGACGAGCACGAGACCGCTCTTCATCTGCGCCACCCGTCGGATCTGATCCGGCAAACCGAGCTGCTCAATGGTCATGATCTTCGACGGGATGACGCGAAACACTGCGCCGGCTCCGCGTTGCTGCCGAAACAGATTCACGCGAAAGCGCGCCAGATTGGGAATCTCGTACGAGAAGTCGATGTCGCCGTTGCGTGTGTACTCGTCCCAAAGCCGGGCGGGGGTGACGGGCCGCAGCAGCTCGGTAAAGTCGTTCTCGGTCACCATCCGATAGCGGATCGGCTCCATCGAGCCCGACGCGCGCATCATCGGCGGTCTGCCGACAGTCAAATGAAAGTCGGACGCGCCGCGATCGTTGAGAAGCTTTAAAAAACGATCAATCTTTTGCATGTGCCCCTCATCCGCCCTTCGGGCACCTTCTCCCCGCAACGCGGGGAGAAGGAACATGCAACTGCCCTCGCCCCGCGCAGCGGGGAGAGGGTGGCGCGCAGCGCCGGGTGAGGGGATCGATTTTCTGCATCACCGTCTCCCGCTCTTGAGAAATTCCGGAGAGACCAGCGGCTCGAAGTCTTCCTTCTTCACCGCGGCCATGTAGGCCGTCTCCGGCGCAATCTTCTGTCGTTCGATGAGATCACGCAGCGCTTCGTCGAACGTCTGCATGCCCTGCGATCTGCCGATCTGCATTGCCGAGTAAATCTGAAATGTTTTTTCGTCGCGGATCATGCTGGCGACAGTGCTGGTGCCTTTGAGAATCTCGAATGCGGCGACCAGCTTTCGAGGTTCTTTCGAGGGCAGCAGCCGCTGCGCGATCACGTACTTCAGCGATTCGGACATCGACGCGCGGACTTGCGGCTGCTCGTCGATCGGGAAGCTCGAGATGATGCGATCGACCGCCTTCGGCGCGCTCGTCGAATTCAAAGTGCCGAGGACGATGTGGCCGGTTTCAGCGGCGGTGAGGGCCAGCGAGATCGATTCGTTGTCGCGCAGCTCGCCGATCACGATGACGTCCGGATCCTCGCGCAGCGCTGCGCGTAAGGCACGAGCGTAGGAAACGGTATGCGTTCCGACCTCTCGCTGATTGATCAGGCACTGCTTGAACGGATGGACGAACTCGACCGGATCCTCCATCGTCAGGATGTGATCCGATCGCGTTTCGTTGAACAGATTCACGAGCGCCGCGAGCGTTGTCGATTTTCCCGATCCCGACGGACCGCAGATGATCACCAGGCCCTGGTGGTAATCGGCGATCTCGGCAAGATGCTGGGGCAGGCCAATCTCAGCAATCGTCGGCGGCTTCTCCGGGATGACACGAAAAACTGCGTTGTAGCCGCGTTGATCGAAGAATACGTTTGCGCGATAACGGCCAGCCTGCGGAATGAAGTAGCAGAAATCGATTTGATGCTCTTTCTGCAGCACGGCCCATTGCGTGTCCGTAAGAATTTCCTTCAGCATCGACTCTGTCGCTTCCGGAGTAAACGGCTCCCCTTGCGCGCGCAGAAGGTCGGCTGCGATTCGGAGCATCGGCGGTTGCCCGACAGTGAGATGGAAATCCGACGCCGCCTGATTGCGCGTCGCCACGAGAAGCTTGTTCAGTCTTGGATCTTCCTTCGCGCTGCTGGCAGCAAGCGCTTGCGCTCGGATGGCGTCAACTTCCGGCCGCGCAGGATCACCCGGCGGGCAGAGCTCATCGAGAAAGTCGATCGCCCGCGTACGCACATTTCGATCAGCGTCTTTTTGGGCAACCTGCATCAACGCGTTCTTCACTTGCGGGTGTCTGAAATTGCGCAGCGCCTGAAGAACCTCGATGCGCACGTCGGGAGCAGGATCAGCGAGCAGCTTCCCGAGGGCAGGAAGCGAGCGCGGATCGCCGATGCGGCCGAGGGCCTCCACAGCAGCCCATTTCACATCTGCGTCTGCCAATGAGGCGACGAGCGGCTCTACGGCGCGTGGATCTTTGAGGCGTCCGAGAGTATCGGCGGCGGAGATGCGGATCCACCAGTCGCTATCCTTCAATAACTCGATCGTCGCCGGCGCGACGCGAGCATCCTGGAAAACGTTGGCGATCGAGATCGCGCCGCTGCGCATATCGGGATCCGGATCGCGCAGCAGCTCGATCGTGGCCGGAAGCAGCGCATCCGAAAAGGCGGCAACCGATTCCACTGCTCGCGTGCGAACGAAACCCGCCAGGGTGTTCACGAAACGGATGTAGCGCTTTAGGACTCCGACGGGATCGCCGATTCCGATCAGAATCTTCATCGCTGCCGACCGGGTCGACGCATCGCCGGAAGCGACCATCGGAAGGAGTTTGTCGGCGATCGGCAGGCCCTGACTCGCCGCCAGTCCGGCCAGAGCGGCGGTGATGATGATCCGGATCTGTTCGCTCGAGGCCGGCAGCTCCTGAATGAAAAGATCGATCGAGGTCTGCGGAGCGCGTTTTGCCAGCACTTCCAGCGCGCGTTCGCGGATCGCCACGTCGGCGTCAGCGGCAAGCTGCCGCCAATGTATCAGTCCGCTCTTCGACAGATTCGCCGTGGCGAGCTTCGCCAGAAACTGCATCCGCTCTTCGGTCGGGCCGCTTAGCGCGACCTGCCACAGAAGGGACTCATTCCCTTCGGTGACCGGCGACTCCAAAAGGATGCGTCGCGCAATCCCCTGCACTTCGCGCGAATCTTTCGTGTCTCTCGGCGGGGCAAGCATCTGGGAGATGCGCTGCTCCAGGCCGGGGACGCCGAGGGCCGCGAGGTTCGCCGTAGCCGAGCGAAGGGCTGCCTCCGGTTTTCCGCGAGCTTCAGCGACAAACGCCTCCACGGTTTCCGGATCGCTTATCTGAGCCAGCAGCTTGACGGCAGCCTCGCGCATCACGCGATCGGGGCGAAACAGCATCCAAACCAGATCGCGCGCTCGCACACCCTCCGCCGCCGCCAGACGCGACAGCAGATCGTCCCGCTCCTCAGGAGAGGCAAAGTCCTTATTCGAAAGACGCCGGACTGTCTCTTTCAGGTCGGACTGGAACAAGGCCATGGAACGAGGCGCCCATTATGCGGGAACATTCAAAAGATTGAAACGTTTACGTCTCATCGCCCGTCTCACAGAGCGAGCGCGGAAACGTCAATGCCGGAGTTTATTTTCAGGGTCGGTACCCCCGACGGCCAGGTCGTGGAGAGGCACGTCCAGGCTATCACCGTCAACGCAGCCGAGGATGAGCTGCGGAAGCAGGGGCTGCATGTATTCGCGTCCAAACGCGGACGGATCGCGCTGCGCGACCTGCTCCCCCGCTCGCGCAAAGTCGTTTCCACCGAGCGCTTTCTCACGTTCAACCAGGAGCTGCTAGCGCTCGTGCGCGCCGGCCTGCCGATCCTGCAGTCGTTTGACATCATGCTGGAGCGGCAGAAAGACGTGCGCTTTCGCGGGGTGCTCACGGATGTTCGGGACAAACTGAAGTCGGGGATCGCGCTATCCGACGCGTTCGCATCCTATGGCGCCGTTTTCCCGCCCATTTACTCGACATCCCTTCGCGCAGGCGAGCGTTCAGGCGATCTCGAGGGCGTACTACGGCGTTTCTTGAAGTATCAAAAGATGATCGTCGGCCTGCGGAAGCGCGTGATCACCGCGTTGATTTACCCGTCGATCCTGATCACGCTTTCGATGGGCATGGTCTTCATCATGCTAACGAAGGTGATTCCGAGGTTTGCGGAGTTTTACGCGGGGTTCGATGCGGAGCTGCCGCCATTCACGCGCCTGCTGATCGCTGTGGCCACTGCGTTGAACAGCCATCTCGTGATCGGGATTGTGATCGCGGCGATCGCTCTGATTCTCCTGAGGCAGTGGATCGCCACCAGCGGCCGCCTCGCCTTCGACCAGTTCAAGTTGCGACTGCCGTTCGTCGGCGGCGTGCTGCATCGAGTGGCGATCATGCAGTTCACGCAGTCGCTCGGCACGCTGCTCAGCGGCGGCACGCCGATGGTGCCGGCGATCGAAATCGCCTCGCAATCGGTCGGCAATCAGCTCGTCGCCTCGAAAGTTTCCGGCATCGTGCAGCACGTCCGCGAGGGGGAGCCCCTGTGGCGCTCGCTGGAGTCCACCGGAGTGATCAGCGACCTTGCTGTCGAGATGATCAAGGTGGGTGAGTCGACCGGTGCCCTGACGGAAATGCTGGCGAATGTGAGCGAGTTCTACGATGAGGAAATCGAGGCCAGATTGTCGCGGGTGGTGGCGGCCATCGAGCCGATCATCCTCGTCTTCATGGGCCTGGTGATCGCAACTCTGCTGTACGCGTTTTATCTACCTCTTTTCCAACTCACCTCGGTGGGACAACAATGAGGTTCGCCGTTGACCGTTGGCTGTTGGCCGTAACTACGGCAAACGGCCAACGGCGAACGGCCAACGACAATGGCAACTGATCCACGCTCGCTGTACAAGAACTCCGACCCGACCGGCGATGCCGCGCGCGCGCAGCGGCTTGCGGAGCAATACGGGTTTACTTACGTCGATCTGAATCATTTCCAGATCGATCATCAGCTCTTTCGAGACATTCCGCTGGAGCTGATGATTCGCTATCAATTCCTGCCCGAGCGCCGCGAGAACGGCCACATCTGTGTTGTCGTCGGCGATCCTACCGACGTTCTCAAGCTCGATGAGCTCGAGCTGCTTCTCGGCGCACCTTTGAAAGTGAAAGTCGCCTCCCCTGCGGCGATTCGCGACAAGCTCGAGAAATCGGAATCGACGCAGCGCGTCCTCGATGAAGCGACGGAGGGATTCAAGCTACAGCTCATCGGCGAAAACGAAGAAGGCGAAGAGACGCTGACGATCGACTCGATCACGCAGCAGGAAGCATCACCGATCATCAAGCTGGTCGACTCGATCGTCTTCAACGCGATCCAGCGCCGCGCGTCGGATATTCACATCGAAACACGTGACAACGAAGTGGTCGTGAAGTACCGCATCGACGGCGTGCTGTACGAGGCCCTCGATCCGATCGACAAGCGCCATCACTCGACCATCATCAGCCGCATCAAGGTCATGTCGGAGCTCGATATCGCCGAGAAGCGCGTGCCGCAGGACGGCCGCTTCAAGCTGCGCATCACCGGCCGCACGATCGACTTCCGCGTTTCCATCCTTCCAACCGCGCACGGCGAAGACGCGGTCATCCGAATCCTCGACAAGGAGTCGATGAACAAGGAGTTCAAGACTCTCCGCCTCGACGTCCTCGGATTCGATGACGATATGCTGGCGAAGTTCCGCAAGTTCATCAAAGAGCCGTACGGGATGGTGCTGGTCACAGGACCGACAGGCTCCGGCAAAACGACCACACTCTATGCGGCGCTCTCAGAAATTCAGAGCCCGGACGACAAGATCATCACGATCGAGGATCCGGTCGAGTATCAGCTTCGCGGTATCTCGCAGATCCCGGTCAATGAGAAAAAAGGACTGACGTTTGCCGAGACGGCGCAGATCGCGATCAACTCCGCGCTCACCGGCCACCTGGTGTTCACCACCGTGCACGCCAATAACGTGCTCGACGTGCTCGGGCGCTTCCTCAACATGGGTGTCGAGCCGTACAACTTCGTCTCCGCGCTCAACTGCATCCTCGCGCAGCGCCTCGTGCGTCGCATCTGCCAGGAGTGCAAACACGAGTTGAAGTATCCCGATGCGTTCTTGATCGAGTCGGGACTCGACCCGCAGCTCTATCGGAACAAAACGTTCTGGGAAGGCAAAGGCTGTCTGGAGTGCAACGGCACCGGCTTCCACGGCCGCTCGGCAATCTCGGAACTTCTCGATCTTTCCGATCGTATCCGCGGCATGATCCTTGATCGCCGCCCGGCATCCGAGATCAAGAAAACTGCAAAAGAGGAAGGCATGACCTTCCTGCGTGAGTCGGCGCTGAAGAAAGTGATGGAAGGGCGCACAACTCTGCGTGAGATTAATAAGGTGACCTTCGTCGAGTGAGGGGCGAATGAAATTTCAAATTTCAAATGAAAAATGAAAAATTGCAAAATCGTACAATTTTTCATTTCTAATTCTTAATTTGAACTTTGAAATTTCTTTTTATATGGCGCAATCCTTTCCTGCCGATGTAATCGTCCTCGATGAGGACGCACTTCTTCACGCGCGGCTGGCGCGCGGCAAGAAGGGTCCGCGCATCGTGCAGGCGAAGAGTTACCGCCTCGGGGCGAACACATTCGTGCCTGCGGTGGTCACGCCGCAACTGACGAACGAATCGTCTCTTGCCGATGCCGTGCGGCGCCTTCGCGTCGAAACAGGCCGGTGGGACAGCGCTTCGGTTCTCCTCCCCGACTCCTGGTTTCGGATGAACATCCTCGAGCTGCCGGTGCTGCCGGAGTCGGCGAAGGACGCGGAAGACATGGTGCGATGGAGCCTCAAGCGCACGATGCCGCTCGACCCGATGCTGTTGCGGATTCGCTATGAGGTCCTCTCGCGCACGCCGTCGCACACGCGAGTGCTGGCGGTGTCGGCGATCGAGCAGACACTCGCGGCGATCGAGAAAGTCTTCGCCACGGCGGGCATCGACGTCATTCTCATTGAGCCGATCGGCGTCAACATCTGGAACGCCATCACCACTCGGGAGCCGAACACCTCACGCGACCGCATCTTCTTCTACGTTCGCGACGGAGAGTTCACCACCGCCGTATTTCGAGGCTCGCAACCGATGTTCATCCGTTCCCGCAATCTCAAGGGCGAACGGACGATCGAGCAGGAGATCAAACTCTCGGCGAGTTATCTGCGCGACACTCTGCAGACCGATTCTGTGGAGCAGTGCTACCTCTCCGGCAGCGCGAATGGAGAGCTCAGCTCCGTGATCGCTGCCCAGTTTCACGCGCCGGTTCGCACGGTGTCGCTCGCCGATCTGAGCGATGGCTGGCCGGACGGCGCTGACCCTTATGAATCTGAGCTCGCGGCGTGCACGGGAGTGTTCACCTCGTGAAGCCGCTTCATCTCAACATCGCGTCGCGGCCCTACCGCGACTACCGGCCGCTCTATGCGGTGGTCGTCGTCGCATCGCTTCTGATCGCCTTCATGCTGCTCAACAACATCGAGACCGGCTATCGATACGTGCGCGACACACAAAATACCCGCGTCAAAATCAGTCAGGTGGAGCAGCAGACCGCAACCGAAAATCGACGCGCTGCCGACGCGACGCAGCGGATTCGCGGCGTGAACGTCAAGGTGCTCTCCGAGCAGGCGCAGTTTGTCAACTCGCGCCTCGCCGAGCGCGCATTCTCGTGGAGTGAGTTGCTCGATCGCCTCGAGCATGTGGTCCCGGACGATGTGCGCATCGAGTCCGTGTCTCCTTCTTTTGCAAAAGACGGTTTGGTCCATCTGGCGCTGCAGGCCACTGCAAAAACCGGACAGGGAATGGTGCACACGCTCGATCGCTTCAACCGCGATCAAAGATTTGCGAACGCCTTTCCCACATCGGAAGAGAAAAGCAACGGCTCGTACAGGTTCGGCGTGGGCGTCGATTATCGTCCATCGATCGCGAGGGCCACGGAATGATCTGGCGAGAGCACCGCATCTTACTGATTGTCCTCGGCGTGCTTTTCATCGCCAATGCGATCTTTTTCTTCACCTATCGCGTTCAGTACGAGTCGCGGCTTCAAGCGCTCGACTCACGGTTGCAGCAGGCTGAGGACGAACTCCAGCGCGCCCGCAACAAGAGGACGGCTGCCGAACAGCAACTGGCCAGCTACAACAAGGTGCAGGCGGACCTGCTAAACCTCTACAACAACACCTGGGCGACAAAGCCGCAGCGCCTCACCGCGTTGATCAATGAACTGAAGCGGATGGGCGCAGTGACCCAACTCGATCCCAACAGCATGAGCTTTTCTCAGGTTCAGGATTCACAGAGCCAGAAAACCGGCGGCGTGGGCACATCGACCGTAACGATCACCTTTACGGTGCAGGGGACCTATCAGCAGATCCGGCGTCTCATCAATCTGCTGGAGCTCTCGGGTCAGTTTGTCATCATCGACGCGATCTATCTGTCCGGCTCCGGCGAGCCGAACGCAAATCTCACGTTGAATTTGAGACTGAAGACACTGTTTCGGGAGCTGCCGCGCACTCCGCCGGTCGTGAACAAAGAAATGTGATGGATTGGATGAACTGGAAAACCTGGGCGGTGATTGGAGCGATTCTCGTCGGCGTGTTCGCGATCTACGCGTTCGCGGCGACGCAGAGCGCTCGCCTGCCTGAATCGCTTACCGAGGCGCGTCCAACGCTGACGACGCCGGCGCAGCGAACGGTTACCGCGCCGGCTCCCGGCGTCGGCGTGATTCACACGGAGTGGCTGGACAGCCAGAGCGGGAGCTACAGGAGTGAGCGCAATCTCTTCACATACAAGGAGCCGCCGCCCCCTCCGCCACCGCCGCCTCGGAAGGTCGTGGTGCAGCCGCCGCCACCACCCCCGGTCCCGCAGCCGCCGCCACAGCCGGTGGCTCCGGTTCCGCCGCAGTTCACGTATCGCTACATCGGCACGTTCGGAACGGCCTCGAGTCCGATCGCCACGTTTTCCGGCAACGGACAAATCGTGAACGTCCGCGTGGGCGAAACCATCGATGGCAAATTCATCCTGCGCGGGATCGGGATCGAATCCGTGGAGATCGGCTACGTCGGTTTCCCCGCGGAGCAGAAAACGCGCATTCCCCTCGGCCAGTGACATTTATCTCAGTGGAGCGTCAAAAAAACGAATGAACCGATCGAAGATCGCAGCGATCACTCTGATGTGCGCCCTCACCGCGAGTTGCGCGAGCTACAACGCATTTGAACGAGGTCGCAACGCCGAGAAAACGAAGAATTGGGACCAGGCGGTTCTGGAGTACCAGAAAGCGCTGGAGATCGATCCCCAGAACATGCGCTATCAAATGAACCAGCAGCGTTCGAAGCTTGAGGCTTCGCGGGTTCATTTTGAAAAAGGAAAAACACTTCGC
Organism: Acidobacteriota bacterium; assembly: GCA_003223695.1. Classification (GTDB taxonomy): domain Bacteria; phylum Acidobacteriota; class Thermoanaerobaculia; order Gp7-AA8; family Gp7-AA8; genus Gp7-AA10. Next base: position 8,121 of record QHVY01000269.1, on the reverse strand, counting down.
GTCGCCGCTCAGGCTGCGAGGGGTGACGAGCAGATCCATCTCGCCCAACTCGCGGCGACGGAGCTCGAGGTGACAGTGAAGCTCGATCCGACGAATCAGTACGCTGCGGTCGAGCTGGCGAAAGCAGTTTCGATGATTCAGGACGCGCAGCGAGCGGCGAGCGAGAACATCTCGATCGACGCGTTGAAAAAACGCGCCGAAAAAAACAACATCACCAAGTCACAGCCGCCGCAGCTCAATCCGGCCTCGAATCAGCCGATCTCGCTGTCGTTCCCGCGAGAAACACCGGTCAAGGATATTTATCGCGCCCTTGGCAACGCGTTCGGCATCAATGTGCTCTTCGATCAGGCAGTCAAGAATGACAACATCTCGATCGAGCTGAAAGACGTCACCGCACAGGAAGCGCTCGAGCGCGTGATGCAGGCCGCGAATCATTTTTACAAAGTTCTCGACGAGCACACGATCATCGTCGTTCCCGACAACCCACAGGCGCGCCGCGATTACGAGGATCTCGTCATCCGCACGTTCTATCTCTCCAATGGCGATGCCGAGCAGGTGACGAACGTCGTGCGAACGATGATCGAGGCTCGCAACGTGTTCCCGTTGAAGGCGCTCAATGCGATCACCATCCGCGACACCGCGGACAAGGTGCGCATCGCTGAGAAAATCATCGAGGCAAATGACAAAGCGAAAGCGGAAGTGGTCGTCGATGTCGAGCTGCTGCAACTCGACCTCGACAAAACGCGCGACATCGGCTTTGTCGTCAATGGCTACGGCGCGACCTCGCCTGGAATCCTGCAGCCTCTCGCGCCGGCGACTGGAACTGCCGGCGGAACTGTTCCGCTGACGCAGGGCACGCTCGCCGATCTGCGCCGGCTGAACAGCGGCTTGATCAGCTTCTCGATTCCGAACGCGTCCTACGCGGCGCTCAAATCGATCGGAGAAACGAAACTCCTGGCCAACCCGGAGCTGAGAATTTCCGAGGGAGAAAAGGCGACGCTGCACATCGGAAACCGCATCCCGGTTCCGGTGTCGACATTCACCAGCGTCAGCACGACGACTTCCGGCACATTCGCGCCGGTGACTTCCTATCAGTATCAGGACGTCGGCATCAAAGTATCGATGGAGCCGCGCGTGCATCACAATCGCGAGGTCACCCTCAAGCTGACGGTCGAGGTCTCGAATCAGGGCCCGCCAGTCATCGTCTCCGGTCAGGCGCCGCAGCCGACGTTTGCCACGCGCACAATCGAATCGACGATTCGCTTGAAAGACGGCGAGACGAACTTCCTGGCTGGTCTCATTCAGCAAAACGACGAGGAGAGCAACAACAAGACTCCGTTCCTCGGCGACATTCCCGTGATAGGCCGGCTCTTCACGCAGAATCACAAGCACACGCTGCGCACCGATCTGATTCTGACGATGACGCCGCACATCATCCGCATTCCTGACATCACTGAGGACGATCTGGCGCCGATGTGGGTGGGAACGCAGAGCAATCTGTCGTTCCGCGGCTTGTCGCCGCGGGTGGAGTCGCGGTCGGCGATCGATCCGTTCGCGCCGACGGCATCAAGCCAGTTCGCCGCGCAACCGGCAGCAGCATTAGCGGCTCCGATGGCGCCGGTGATCGTGCCGCCCGGCAGCGCGCCCAATAGCCCGTTCACACAGCCGCAGCCGCCACCACAGCCGCAAAATCCACCGCTGAAGCCGTTGGCTGAAGGCAACCCTGAGCAGTCTCTGCCAGCCTTGGCTCCGCGAATCTCGCCGCAGCCTAGCCGGCAGACGTTCAAGGCAGGCGAGGAGAAACTGTGGAACGTCGTCGGCATGGATCTGGATGGTTTAACGACGACGCAGCTCGCCTTGCGTTATGACCCGCACTCGCTCGAAGTGAGCGATGTGGCGTTTGGCGCAGCGCTCAAAGTGGATCCAAAGATGCCGCCGGTAGTGACGATCAATCGCGAGCAGGGAGTGGTAACGATAGCCTCCTCGGACGGAAAGCCGCTGAGCTTCAACAGTGGCGGCGAGATCGCCACGCTGCGCGTGCGTGGCGGAATGACCGGCGAGAGCAATCTCGTGGTCGACAACCCGAGCCTGAAGAATGACCGGGGAGAATTGGTCGCCTCCGAAGTTTCGGGCGGACGCGCGAAGGTCGAATGAGCAGAGCACGTCATGCTGAGCGCAGCTGTCACCCCGAGCGTCAGCGAGGGGCCTGGAGGTGCGGGCGGACGCGATCGCGTTCGTTTTGTGCACCGCCCGCACCACCCAGGTCCCTCGCTACGCTCGGGATGACAGTGCGCTCGGGCGGTTTCACAGTCGCAGAACTCATCACGGTCGCAGCGATCATCGGTGTCCTCGCCACGGTGGCTATGCCGATCGCCACGTTTGGCATCAGGCGGCAGAAAGAAGTCGAGCTGCATGAGCGGCTCCGCAAAATTACGAATGCGATCGATCAATACAAAGAATTGCGCGACGCGCAGGGACCCGGCGCGATCAAGAAACCGCCGGATTTTGGCCAGCGCGATTATCCAAAAACGCTCGACGAGCTCACGAAGCCGATCGAGCTCAACAACGCAAAAATGATCCGGCTGCTGCGCGACCGCGATCTCATCGATCCGATGACCGGAAAGAACGAGTGGGACACGCTCTCGGACACTGACGATCCCGACACGACCTCGTCGAATGGCGACAACGTTTTCGAGGTGCACTCGAAATCGCACGCGCGCGCTCTCGACGGAAAGACGCACTACAACGAATGGTAGAAACAACGATGAACGATGAACGCGGAACGACGACCGCGCAAGCAGTAGGGCACGACTGCGTCGTGCCGAACCACGGGATGCGGCACGGCGCTGCCGTGCCCTACACAAAGAACTCCTCGCGCTTTCATCGTTCATCGTTCATCGTTCATCGTTCCTCGAGCACTCAGTGCGGTTTTACTCTCATCGAAGAATGTGAAATATGCGCAGCAGAAAGCGCGCGAGGCCGCGCTTCGCCACGATCTGTTCGAGATGCGTAAAGCGATCGACGATTACTACGCGGACAAACAGAAGTATCCCGATAGCCTGCAGGCGCTCGTCTCTGATCACTACCTCCGCGCCATTCCAAAAGATCCGATCACCCAACGCGCGGACTGGGTCGAAGTGCAACAGACCACGGATCCAAATGATCCGAATGCGATCGACACTAGCACTGAGTCGCAGGTGGCCACGCCCGGACTCTACGACGTCCACAGCGCCGCAGTTGGAAACGGACTCGATGGCACCCCCTACAAAGAGTGGTAAGTGGAGGACAGGCAATCCTGCCGGTCCCGACAGACAAGATTGTCTGTCGTCCACACAAAGCGGCTTCACCCTCGCCGCAGTGCTCGCGATCATGTCGATCATGCTGATCTTCCTCGCCTTCACGGTGCCGAGGCAGTGGTCGGCGGTGATGCGGCGAGAGAGGGAGCTGCAGACGATCTACGTCATGCAGCAGTATGCGAAGGCGATCGAAGCGTTTCGACTGAAAAACAACATCTTTCCGGTCAGCATGAGCCAGCTCGCAGATGCGCGGCAGCCACGGTTCCTTCGCTGCCCAAAGGACGGTTGCCTCGATCCCCTGACGGGCGAAGTCGATTGGCTCGTCATTCCGCAATCGCAGGCCCGCCCACCTGGCGGAGGGGCTGCTCCCCCTCCTGGAGCGCTCCCACAGACTGCCACCGCTCAGGTCGGCGTCCCGATGAAGGACTATGCGGGTGGCCCGTTTGTGGGTGTTAGACCACCCAAAAATGGAAACAGCCTCATCATCTTTAAAGGTGCCGACCACTACGAGCAGTGGATGTACACCGCTCTCGACTACCAAACCGACCGCACAGCCCGGCAGCAGGCAGCACAAAAAGTGTGGCAATAGCCACCCCGCCCATTCAGTTCACTAGAATCGAATCATGGCTCGCAAGTCCCCGTCGACCGTAAGTCGTCACGTGTTGCCGTCCGGGATGACGGCGCTCATTGAGACCCTTCCGTACGTCCGCTCGGTCGCGCTGGGGTATTACCTGCGCAGCGGTTCGGCCGTCGAGTCGCAGGAGCACGGCGGCGCGTCGCATTTTCTCGAGCACCTCGTATTCAAGGGCACGGCGACGCGATCGACCAGCGACATCGCCCAGGTCATCGACATCCTCGGCGGCGACGTCGACGCGTTCACCGGCAAGGAATACACGTCGTTTTACGCACACGTGCTCGATGAGCAGGTCGATACCGCGCTCGATCTGCTGACCGACATCGTTGTCTCGCCGCGATTCAGCGATACCGACCTGGAATCGGAGCGTTCGGTGATCCTCGAAGAAATCAAAATGGTCGAGGACACGCCGGACGATCTCGTTCATGAGATTTTCGTGACCTCGTTCTGGCCCGACCACCCGCTCGGCCGCCCAATCCTCGGCACCGAGGAAACGGTGAATCGGTTGCGCCGCGAGCAGATCCTCGCGCATTACGCGGAGACGTTCCATCCGGCGAACATCATCTTTGCGGCCTCAGGAAATGTGCGGCCGGAGCAGGTGATCCCGTATCTGGAAAAACGGTTCCCGCAGGATCAGCGGCCCGCAAGCCGGCGCGACTGGCCCGCGCCCCTGCCAAAACAACATGTGATGCTCCGCGAAAAACGGGAGCTCGAGCAGGTGCACCTCTGCCTCGGATCGCGCGGTTTCGCGCAGCAGGGAGGCGAGCGCTACGCCGCCGCGCTGTTCAACGCGACCCTCGGCGGCGGCATGTCCTCGCGGCTTTTCCAGCGCATTCGTGAAAAAGAAGGCCTCGTCTACACGGTCATGTCATATCACAACGGATATCTGAACGGCGGCTATCAAAAGATCAAGCAGGACGGTGCGACGGCGGAGGAGCTCGCAGCGGCGAAGCTGCATTTGAAAGGCTCGATTCTGCTGTCGCTCGAATCGACGATCAGCCGGATGTCCGCCGTCGCCCGGCAGGAGTATTACTTCGGCCGCCAGTTCTCGCCGGACGAGATCATTCAGGCGATCGATGCGGTGACGCTCGACGACATTCAGTCGGTGGCGCAAACGATCGTCGACCCTGGATCGCTCTCGCTTACCCTGCTGGGGAATTTGAAGACTCCCGGCTTCTCGACGGAGATGTTGCGCGAGGCGGTCGCCTAGTTCGCGAGATCGGCACGGTCGCCGGCGCTGTCGGCTGGTGCGCTTTGACGATACCAATCGTAAATGCCGGTTGCAGTGGAGACGATCAGTGTCATCAGGAGCTCGACATCGAACGGCTTTCGCAAGACGCAATGTACGACGTCGGAATCGAGGTCGAGGAATGCTGACCGGCTGAGCGCCGTCAGCACAATCACTGCCGGTCGCCGAATCCGGCTCCGCAAACGCTCGACTACGTCGAAGCCGTTCAAACGCGGCATCGCCAGATCGAGGACGATCAGATCGTAACGGTTGCGATCGAGCAGCTCGAGGCAGTGGACGCCGTCCGAAGCCTCGTCGGCGAGCACACCTGCACGCTGCGCGATCACGCGCACGAGGCCTCGAATCGACGCGTCATCGTCGACAATCAGAATTCGTGGTCCCGGTGCGCCCACAGTCGTTATCCGAGCTCTATGCAAATATCATACGAGCGCCTGCGGATCGACCAGACGCGGCGTGGGTGGAGGCTCGGTTTCGAGGCGGATGCAACGGTTGCCGTGCACATAATTGAGGATCTCGTTTCCGTCGACAGGCTTTGAAACGGCGAGCTTAATAACCAACCCAAGTCCCTCCGTCTCGAGCCGTTTTGCCAGGTCGGGATATCCACTGATGGCTACGACTGGCAGCGCCGGAGAAGTGTCCCGAATGTACTTCGCGACCTCAATCCCGTCGATGCCCGGAATATTGAGGTCCAGAATCGCCGCGCAATAGGGGAAGTTGGCGCGCTTGAGAAGGGAGATGGCCTCTCTCCCGTTCTCGGCCACGTCAGTCTCGATTCCAGCGCGCTGAAACGTGAGGGCAATCGTCCAACGCACTGCCGGCTCATCGTCCACGATTAGGACGCGATGAGACTCTGCCATCGGCGGCCAGGCCATTTGATGCCTCCGGCGTCTGCATTTAGCAAAAGATGAGCCCTTTCTCGAGTTTTGCGCCTGAAGTGGGCCAAGGTCTAGGGGGGCGGCTCGCCATCTGATAGCGTTGCGCACCGCATGACGACCACACCCGAGGTTTCGCATTTGATCCAGATCCTGAGTCGAGGGTTCGGATGCTCGTGTGGGCATAACAGGACGGACGCGACTACGCACCACGAGGCGGTGCGGCTCGCGTCACAGCATCAACTCGCAGCATTCGTTCGAGGCGTGGCATCGGAACAGTTTGTGGTCACCACGTGCCTGGGCTGCATACGCCGTGTGGATTGGTCAAGCATGTCCGAGGTGCGGGCGCGCGCCGAGGGAAATCGCCGCGGACGCGTGATGGAGGACAGGCAATCCTGCCTGTCCGGACAGACAAGATTGTCTGTCGTCCACCTACTCTCGGTGCCGCCTCGTATCGACGAACGCGACGGTCACGCCTGTCGTGACGCGATGCTCCACCTCTTCGGCATCCCAATTTGTCAGCCGGATGCACCCATGAGATGAGACGTATCCGATCGACTCGGGATCAGCCGTGCCGTGAATTCCGTAGTGCTCTTTGCTGAGCGCCATCCACACGACGCCGACCGGCGAATTTGGCCCGGGGCTCAGATGCGCATCAGGCATGTAGTCGGGCACCTCATGATAGAGCTTCGGGTCGTAGTGAAAATGCGGGTTTGGAAGGATCTCGATGATATGCAATGTCTCGGTCGGCGACGGATCGTAACCCGCGCCGACGGTCGTGGGCGCGTGGAAGATCAGATTCGTATTTGCATCGAAAGTGTCGAATGAATTGCCGGCGATCGAGATGACGATCTTCGCGATGTCGTGCTGATCGGCCGTCAGAGCCGGCCGCACATTCGGCACAACGATCGTGTCGCCGGCGCGCAGCTCCGAAAAACTCACATCGCGATTCAAATCCTTCAGAAAATCTTCTGCTGCGTGAAACTTTTCCGCGAGCTCCTCGCGCACGCTCTGATAGCAGAGGCACGAGAGATGCTGCTTTTCGTAAACATTGTCGGGAATCCGTACGAAGTGTCCGTTCACATCATCTTCCATGACATGGTATTGAACGAGTGGCTGAACGTAGCCGGCAGCGGCTGCAATGGAAAGAAACGTCGCCTGATCGACGTCGCCGGTCGGCTCCATCCCGTGCGAGCGCTGCCACTGCCACACGGCAATTGATGAGTTCTTACCCCATCCGCCATCGATCGCGCCGACCGAAAAGTGAACGCGATCGAGGTAAACCTGCGCCTTCAGCACAGACGGTCCGGTTTGATCGCCCGTGATCGGCACATTGACCGGCGCGCTGTTGATGGCAGTCATATCGAGATGCTTGAACGATTCTTTGACTCCGCTGACAAACTGGATCGGCTGCGGCGGCGCGGGCTCGGTCCCCGGCTGTTGCGCCTGTCGCGCTGCCTGTTGCGCTCGAAAAGATTCGAGCTTCCGCCACGCCAGATCGAAGCGCTCCACTAGACGCGTGCGTGCGTTGTCAGGACGACCGATCGGCACCGCGACTTCTGCATGCTTCTCAACCGGCTTGCCGCACGACAGGAACGCCGCTGCGATGGCAATCGGCAGAACCCATTGCCTCATGAGACGATCTCGAAGCAAACTTGTTGCCGTGCGCAGGAGAGCGGGCGTCCCGCCCGCAGCGGCCGCGCGTCTCGCGCGGACGCGATAAAACGTCGTCGGGCAAGATGCCCAACGACTGCGGGCGAGACGCCCGCTCTCCGGAGTAGACTTTCCTCGGTCCATGCTCACCTACCTCAAAGTCCGCGACCTGGCGATCGTCGAGGAGTTGGAAATCGAGCCGGGCAGCGGGCTCAATGTGCTCACCGGCGAAACGGGCGCCGGCAAGTCACTTCTGATTGACTCGCTCGAATTTCTCAGTGGCGCACGAGGATCGACGGAGATGATCCGCGCGGGCGCGGAGAAAATGTCCGCCGAAGCGGCGTTCGAAGCCGGCGAAGAGATGATTGTGAAGCGGGAAATCGCGGCGAGCGGACGTGGACGCGTTTCCATCAACGG
>QHVY01000268.1:9909-25000 GCA_003223695.1 Acidobacteriota bacterium | reverse complement strand
GAACGACGCGTCGCCCAGATTCGCACGAAATTTGACGGCTTCGTCGACACTCTATACGTCAACTTCACCGGTCAGGCGGTGCGGAGAGGCGATCCGCTTCTCGCGGTCTACAGTCCCGATCTCCTCGCGACGCAAAACGACTTGATTATCGCCGAGCGCGATCGCTCCGATCTTGGACGCTCGCTTGCTGATGCCGCGCGGGCGCGCCTGAGGCTGTGGGACATGAGCGCGGCAGACATTGATCGCGTTGCGCGGAGCGGCAAGCCGATGCGCGACGTGATTCTTCGATCGCCAGTGACCGGCTTCGTGATCATGAAAAATGCCACGGCCGGCGCGCGCGTCATGCCGTCCGACACGTTGTACGAAGTGGCCGACCTAACACATGTCTGGGTTCTCGCGGACGTCTATGAATCGGAGCTGCCATATATGCGCGTCAGCGGCACGGCGCAGGTGACTGTGGGTAACAAGACTTTGCCGGCTCGCATCACGTTCATCGGACCGGTCATCGCCGCGCAAACGCGCACGGCGAGCGTCCGCCTCGAGCTCGACAATGCCGCCGGTTTGCTCAAGCCCGACATGTACGTCGATGTGATTCTTCAGGAACCAGCAGCCAGTGTTATCGCCGTTCCCGAGAGTGCGGTGATGAACACCGGCACGCGCTCTGTTGTGTTCATCGCGCGCGGCAATGGCGCATTCGAGCCGCGTCAGGTTGCGACGGGCGGGAGAGCAAATGGTTTCTACGAAATTCGTTCCGGTGTGCAGCCTGGCGAACGCGTTGTAGTCGATGCGAACTTCCTCGTCGATTCCGAATCGCGGCTCAAATCAGCGCTCTCGCAGATGCGATGAAAGGCAGAAAGCAGAAAGCAGAAGGCAGAAATGGACAAGGACTTAAAAGATAGGACGCGTGAGTTTGCGCTGCGCATCATCCGGCTGTGTGCGTCAGTTCCATCCACTCGCGCAAACGATGTCCTCGCGCGCCAGTTGCTGCGCGCCGGAACATCACCCGGTGCTCATTTTCGCGAAGCTCTCCGTGCCCGGTCGAAAGCCGAGTACGTCTCGAAGATGAACGGTGGCCTCATGGAACTCGAAGAGACGTTGTATTGGTTGGAGATCGTTGAAGGCGCGGATCTCTTCACTGCGAAGAAACCCGAACGAATTAAAAACGAAACAAACGAGCTGATCGCGATTTTTGTGTCGCTCATCAATAAATGGAGGGGAAGGTGACAGAACTTCTGCTTTCTGCCTTCTGCTTTCTGATTTGATCGAAAGAATCATTCGCTGGTGCGCGGTCAATCGCGGCCTCGTCCTGGTCATCGTTGTCGTTCTCGCAGTGATCGGCGTCTGGAGCATGCAGCACATCGCCATCGACGCGCTGCCAGATTTGTCCGACACGCAGGTGATCGTTTTCTCGAAATGGGATCGCAGTCCGGACATCATTGAGGACCAGGTCACCTATCCGATCGCCACCGCGCTCCTCGGCACACCCCACGTCAAAGCGATCCGCGGTTTCTCCGATTTCGGATACTCGTATGTTTACTGCATCTTCGACGAAGGAACGGACATCTACTGGGCACGCAGCCGTGTTCTCGAATATCTCTCGAAGGTACAGTCGCAGCTTCCGCAGGGCGTGGAGACTTCGCTCGGCCCGGATGCGACAGGTGTCGGGTGGGTGTTTCAGTACGCGCTCGTCGACAGCACGGGTCAGCATTCGCTCGCGGATCTCCGCTCGCTCGAGGACTGGCACATTCGATATGAGTTGCAGTCGGTGCCCGGCGTCGCTGAGGTGGCCAGCATCGGCGGCTTCGTTCGCCAATATCAGATCACCGTCGATCCGAACAAGCTCGCGAGCTACGGCATCCCGATCACACAAGTCACCGAAGCGGTGCGCAAATCGAACAACGAAGTCGGCGGACGGCTGATCGAATGGAGCGGTGCGGAATACATGGTGCGCGCGCACGGCTACGTGCGCAGCAAGAGCGATCTGGAACAAATCGTTCTCAAATCCGCGAACGGCACGCCGGTGCGCCTCGCCGACGTCGCGGATGTGCAGCTCGGCCCCGAGCTGCGGCGGGGCATCGCAGAGCTGGACGGCAAGGGTGAAGTGGCCGCCGGAATCGTCGTGATGCGCCAGGGCGAGAACGCGATGAATGTCATTCGCGCCGTAAAGCTTCGGCTCGCCGAGATCGCGCCATCGCTGCCGAAAGGCGTGCAGATCGTGACGACGTACGATCGCTCGCAGCTCATCGAAGAGTCGATTCACACGCTCAAAGACGAGCTGCTCATCGAGATGTTGATCGTCTCGCTCGTGATCCTCATCTTCCTCTGGCACATCCCGAGCGCGATCGTTCCCATCGTCACGCTGCCCGCCGCGGTGATTCTCTCCTTCATCCCGATGCGTTTCTTCGGCATCAATGCCAACATCATGTCTCTCGGCGGCATCGCTGTGGCCATCGGCGCGCTCGTTGACGCTGCGGTCGTTGTGGTGGAGAACGCGCACAAGAAACTCGAAGCATGGGAGGGGGACGGGCGGCAGGGCGATTTCAAAGAGGTGCTCATCGGCGCGGTTCAGGAAGTTGGCCGGCCGAGCTTTTTCTCGCTGCTGGTGATCGCAATTTCCTTCATGCCGATCTTCGCACTCGAAGCGCAGGAAGGGAGACTCTTCAAGCCGCTCGCGTTCACTAAAAACTCGTCGATGGCGATTGCAGCGCTGTTGGCGATCACTCTGGCGCCGGCAATGATGCTGCTTCTCGTTAGGCCGGGAAAACGAAAATTCCGTTCCGAAGAGCAGCATCCCGTGTCCCGCGTGCTCTTCCGCATCTACGGACCGCCGGCGCGTTGGGTGCTGCGCCACACGCGCGCCGTCATCGTCATCGCCGTGATCATCGTGCTCATCACCATCCCGATCTACTTCCGCCTCGGATCCGAGTTCATGCCGCCGCTCAACGAAGGCGTGATCCTGTACATGCCGACGACGTTGCCGGGCATTTCGGTGACCGAGGCCAGTGCACTGCTGCAGAAGCAGGATCAGTTGCTGCGGCAAATGCCGGAAGTGGAGCGCGTGTTCGGCAAAGCAGGGCGCGCGGACACGTCGACCGACCCTGCGCCGCTGTCGATGATGGAGACCACGGTGGTGCTGAAGCCACAGTCGCAGTGGCCGAGGAAGATTTCGTGGGACGAGCTGGTGAATGAGCTCGATCAGCGGCTGCAAATCCCCGGACAGACGAACGCCTGGACGATGCCGATCCGCAATCGCATTGACATGCTCACGACGGGCATTCGCACGCCGGTGGGCATCAAGGTGTTCGGCGCGGATCTGAAGCAGATCGAGAGCATCGGCAAACAACTCGAACAGATCATTAGCCGCGTTCCCGGGGCGCGCAGCGTTTACGGCGAGCGTGTTTCCGGAGGCTACTTCGTCGATTTCGACATCGATCGCGCGGCGATCGCCCGGTACGGCCTAACAATCGATGACGTGCAGCAGACGATCATGACGGCGATCGGCGGCGAGAACGTCTCCACCACGATCGAAGGCCGCGAGCGATATCCCATCAACGTTCGCTATCCGCGTGAGCTGCGCGATGAGATCGACAAGCTCGGGCGTGTACTCGTAGCCACGCCGAATGGCGCGCAGATTCCGCTCGGACAGCTCGCCGCACTGCGGATCGTCGAAGGCCCATCGATGATTCGCGACGAGAACGGCAAGCTCGCCGGCTACGTCTACATCGACGTCGACACCGCTCGCCGGGACCTCGGCAGCTTTGTCGATGACGCCAAGCGCGCCGTCGCCGATCAACTTCGCATGCCCGCCGGTTACACACTGCAATGGAGCGGTCAATACGAAGGCATGCAGCGGGTGCGGCAGCGCATGCTCCTCGTCGTTCCGCTGACGCTGTTCCTCGTCGCGTTTCTCATTTACCTCAACACGCGATCGATGACCAAAACGCTCATCGTCCTTCTCGCCGTTCCGTTCTCCGCCGTTGGTGCGGTGTGGCTCCTTTGGGCTCTCGGCTACAACATCTCGGTCGGAGTCTGGGTCGGACTCATCGCACTACTCGGGCTCGACGCCGAGACCGGTATCTTCATGCTGCTCTACCTCGATCTCGCATATGACGCGATGAAGCCGCGGACGCGCGAGGAGCTGCGCGAGGCGATCTATCACGGCGCGGTCAAGCGTGTTAGGCCGAAGATCATGACCGTCGCCTGCGCGTTCTTCGGCCTCCTTCCGATCATGTGGTCCGCCGGAGCGGGGGCGGACGTGATGAAGCGAATCGCCGCGCCTATGATCGGCGGCCTGTTCACTTCGTTTCTGATGGAGCTGCTCGTTTACCCGGCGATCTACTATCGATGGAAGGTGCGCTACTGCAAAGGAGATTTCGATGAAACGACTTCTGCTGTTGACATTGATCGCGATCGCATGCTCGAGACAGTCCCCACCGGCTGAAAAAACCTATCCCATGACGGCGACAATCGTCTCGCGTGATCCGGCGAAAAACACGGTCAATCTCGACAACAAAGAAGTTCCCGGCGAGATGGAAGCAATGAAGATGGATTACGAGCTGCGCGGCGCGAAGGTGTCGTCCCTGCCGCCGGATGGTACGCCGGTGGTCGTCACTGTGCATGACGCGAACGGGTCGTACTACATCACCGACGTCAAGACGAAAAAGTGAGGTTGGCGATGCAGGGAATGCACGGAATGATGGGCGGCATGATGGGGTGGATGTGGATCTGGACGATTGTCGGCATCCTCCTGATCGTTCTGCTGATCGTAGTCATCGTGAAGCTGCTGCGAAAGTAAGCACATGTCTTGCTTGCACTTGGTCTACGAATGAGGCGCTCGGCCATTGCTCTCGCCGTCATCGCCGGAACGATCGTCCCGGCCTTCATCGCTACGGTGTGGCTATTCGGCTGCTGCGTGCTGCCGTTTCATCACGCGATCCATCGCCTGCTGCCGCTCACTGCACCTAAGGCGAAGCAACCGCCAAGTATCCGGTTCGTGACCGAGCTAACCAGCGCGTTTGGTGTTCACTTGGTCCGCCGATCATCTCCGTTACTCGCTGATTCGCCGGCCGCGTACCGAAGTTTCATCACGCTCGGCGCTATCCGATGTGATCGCGACGTCGGCCTGCACATGCTTTTCGCCACCTTCCTCATCTAATTCGCGCCTCCCGCTGACGCGTTCGCCCGAGTCGTCTCGAGGAGGCTCTTGTGAAGTATTCGATTTTCTGCATCATTCTTTTTCTAGTCGCCTTTCCTGCTGCAGCCGAGAAAGCCGGAAAACTTGAAGGAACCATCGTCGGCCGCAACGCAGCGAAAAATGAGTTGACCGTGCAGCACGGCGAAGTTGCAGGCGTCATGGGTGCGATGACGATGGGCTATGAAGTCCGCGGCCAGAAAGTTTCGGCACTTCCAGCAAACAGAATGAAGATCACCGCCACGCTGCACGAAAACAACGGCGCATATTGGCTCACAGATGTAAAAGCTTCGGAACATGAGATGCCCATGGGTATGAAGCATCAGCACATGGAGCCGATGCCGCAAACGATGCCGCCGATGCAGCATCCGATGACGATGCCCATGCCGAAGTCGATGCCGATGCACGCCGATCCGACGAGCGAGTTCCTGATGCGCCAGGCATCCGGCACCAGCATGAATCCCGCCGTTGCGCCGATGCACATGACCATGACCCAGCGCGGCGACTGGATGCTCATGCTCCACGGGCTCGCGTTCATCAACCAGGTCGTGCAGTCGGGCCCGCGTGGCGGTGACAAGTTTTTCTCCACCAACTGGGTGATGGGGATGGCCGATCGCCCGCTCGGCGGAGGTCATCTCATGCTTCGCTCGATGCTGAGCCTCGAGCCGGCGACGGTGGGCAAGAAATATCCGGAGCTCTTTCAAACCGGGGAAACCATCGACAACAAACCGATCATCGATGCGCAGCACCCGCACGATTTTTTCATGGAGCTGGCCGCTGAATATGCGCATTCGATCACTGCTCATACGATCGGCTACCTTTACGCAGCGCCGATGGGCGATCCGTCACTCGGGCCGGTGGCGTATCCGCATCGCGCTTCAGCATCGGAGATCCCGCAGGCGGCGCTGAGCCATCACGTGCAGGACTCGACTCACATCGCCGGCAGCGTGATCACCATCGGCGCGCTGAGCGGAGCGCTCGGGTACTCGTTCAGCGGATTTCACGGCCGAGAGCCGGACGAAAAACGGTGGGATCTCGACACAGGACGCATCGATTCGTGGGCCGCGCGGGTCAGCTTCGATCCGAGCCCGAACTGGACGGCGCAGATCTCCACCGGTCATCTCAAACACCCCGAAGCTGCGGAGCCGGGAAACATTCAGCGGACGACGGCGTCGATCGCGTACAGCGACGGCCCGTGGAATTCGAGCCTCATCTTCGGCCACAACAGAAAGAGCGAAGGTCATGCTACAAGCGCTTGGCTTGCCGAGAGCGTGTTGCAATTTGCAAACGTCAATTACGTTACCGGCCGTGGCGAGATCGTTGATAAAGACGAGTTAGCGATAGGCAGGGGCATCTTTCGCATCAAAGCGCTTACCCTCGGATACTCGCGAGATCTGCTCATGATGGGAAGCCTTGTTACAGCAGTCGGAGCGAACGTCACCGCTTATTCGATACCGTCGGCCATCAGGCCGTATTACGGCGCGAGTCCGCATTCGTTCTACGTATTCGCTCGGATCCGCGGCCACGGAACTGCAATGCATCAGGGCATGAAGATGTGAGGTCGGTGGTGAAGGTATTGATCATCATTCTGATCATTGTCATTGTTTTGGCAGGGGTGGTGCTGATGACCATGGTCCGTCACGGCCTCAGCTCACGGGAGCAGCCGACGCTGATGGAAGAGGGAATCGCGCGAGCAGTTCGACATCTGGCGACACCACTGTCGATGCGCCATGCACGAAATCCGGTTCCGCTGACGAATGATGTTCTTGCGGAGGCGCGCGCACATTGGGCCGATCACTGCGCGACCTGCCACGGAAATGATGGCAGCGGTAACACGGAGATCGGCCGCAATCTCTACCCGAGAGTTCCCGACATGCGCCGCGAACGCACGCAAAGCCTCACCGATGGCGAACTGTTTTCAATCATCAAGAATGGTGTTCGGCTCACGGGCATGCCTGCGTGGGGGGACGCCGCCGGTCACGATGATGCGGACAACTGGAAGCTCGTTCATTTCATCCGCCACCTTCCAAAGATCACCCCGCAGGAATTGGAGGAGATGAAATCGATGAATCCGAGGAATCCGATGGAAATCAAGGAAGAAAAAGAAGAGGAGCAGTTTCTCAAAGGCAGCGAGGCGCCGTCTCATCATCACTGAATGGAGAATCGAATGAAAGTATCCCGATTTGTTTTTGCTTTTGTCCTTTTGTTGGCGCCAGCGTTGGTATTCGCGCATGGCGGCCACAAACACGTGATCGGTGCAGTCGTTTCGATGAATGCGACATCGATCGTCGTGAAGACGACCTCTGGCAATGTTTCAGTTCCGCTTTCTTCGGCAACGAAGTACTACCACGGCAGCACCACGAAGCACGCGGCAACTGCGAGTGACGTGGCGAATGACATGCGCGTCGTCGTTCACCTCGGTGGCGATGGAAAGGCGGTCGAAGTGCACATTCCGTGATTGCGAAAGCGAGACGGATCGCCCTCCTCAGCGCTGCGCTACTGTTGTCGTGTCAGCCGCATCATCACTCCGTCACGATTGCCACGACGACGAGCGTCGAGGGCTCGGGGCTTCTTCAGCTCATGCGTACGGAGTTCGAACGACAAACGGGAATCATGCTCAATTCGTTCGTCATCGGATCCGGCCGCGCTCTCAGGCTCGCATCGCAAGGGAAGGTGGACCTCACGATCACGCACGACCCGGAAGCCGAACGCGCATTTGTCGCGCAGAACAAACCCGAGCTTTACCGGCAGTTCATGTGGAACGACTTCGTCATCGTCGGGCCACGCGGCGATCCCGCCGGGATATCTCGCGCTCGCTCCGCGGCCGAGGCGTTCCTCAGGATTTATGAAGTGCGAGGGAAGTTCCTGTCGCGCAGCGATCAATCAGGCACGCACATGAAAGAGCTTTCGCTATGGCGTGCCGCCGGCGTCTCAGGGCAGTCAAATCCGAACTACATCGCAATCGGGCAACCGATGGCGACGCTGCTTCGTTCGGCCAATGAGCTTCAGGCGTACGCGCTGAGTGATCGCGCGACGTTCGACCAATTGGCTCCCTCGCTGCATGTGGCGATTCTTTTTAGCGGCGATCCGACGCTGAAGAATGTTTATGCGGTGACCCTGATGAGGCGTTCGGATTCCGAAGAACATCGAAACGCGAGGACGTTCGCCAGTTGGATTCTGTCTGCCGGAGGGCGACGGCTCGTCGAGTCGTTTCGAATTCGGGGCCGCCAGGAATTTCATTGGATTGATTAGATGATTCTGCACGCGCTCAGCATGGCCTTTGCCATGTTCTGGGAAATTCTTTGGGCACTGATTCTCGGATTCGGACTCTCCGGCATAGTGCAGGCGGTCGTCTCCAAGAGTCAGATGACGAAGCTCCTCGGCGACGATTCGCCGCGATCGATCGCTATCGCCTGCGGACTCGGCGCGGCGTCATCATCGTGCTCATACGCCGCCGTCGCGTTGGCGCGTTCGATCTTTCGAAGGGGAGCAAACTTCACGGCTTCAATCGCCTTCATGCTTGCTTCGACCAATCTCGTTGCCGAGTTAGGCATCATCATGGCCATTCTGATCGGTTGGCAATTCACGCTCGCGGAGTTCGCCGGCGGCCCGCTGATGGTGGTGATCCTTGTCGTTCTTTTTCGGCTGTTCCTGAAGCCTCAGATGGTGAAGCAAGCGCGAGAGCAGGCTGAAAAAGGTCTGCATGGCAAGATGGAAGGCCACGCCGAAATGGACATGTCGGTCAGCGGCGGCACAATCCTTCAGAAAATCTTCTCCGCGAAAGGTTGGACGGCAATCAGTCACTACTTCGTCGCCGATTGGCTCGCGGTCTGGAAAGACATCGCTGGCGGCCTCCTGATTGCCGGCGCGCTCGCTGCGTGGGTGCCAATGCCGTTCTGGAACAAATTTTTTCTCACGCAGCACCCGATCTGGTCGAAGTTGTGGTGGGAACGTTCCGCTGGCGGCGGTCCTTTGGAACGGCGGAAGCAGTTTCGGCGGCGTGATCGCTTTCATCTACGCCGACCTGATCGTCATTCCTATTCTCGACATTTATCGTAAATACTACGGTCTGAAGATGAGCGCCTTCCTCCTCGGCACGATGTATGTCTCGATGGCGAGCGCCGCGCTGGTGATCGAGCTGATCTTTCAGGCTCTGCACCTCGTTCCGGCTCAGCGGCACGCGCGGATCGTGGAAGCCTCGATCACGTGGAACTACACGACGGTGTTGAACATCATCTTTCTAGCGATCGCCGCGCTGTTGTTGTGGCGCTTCTTCACGACCGGCGGCGCGCAGATGGCGAAGATGATGGATCGAATGCCCAGGGAGAAGCACGCGCGCGCCGCTTGACTCCGTACCGAGGTACGGGATGTAAAGTAGATGCATGACGATCGGAGAAGTCGCGAAATCAGCGGGAGTGGGCGTGGAAACGGTTCGCTTTTGCGAACGCAAGCACCTGATCACTCAGCCGCGACGCCCGGTATCAGGACGGAGACGCTCCCACGAGGAGACCGCACGACGGATTCGCTTCATCCGAAGAGCACAGGAGCTCGGCTTCTCTCTGTCCGAAGTGAAACAGCTCCTCGCGCTGCGCCTCGATCCGCGTCGAAGCTGTTCGGAAGTGAAGGCCGAGGCGGAAACGAAAATCGCGGCGAACGACGAGCGAATCAAGTCACTGCGAAGGATGCGCAAATCTTTGCTGGCCCTGACGAAGTCGTGCTCGGGCGAAGGGCCGACGAGTGCGTGTCCAATTCTCGAAATGATCGATTCGGATGAAAGGAATCTCAGATGAAACACTTTGCTGCTGTTGCCTTATTGAGTCTTGCTACTGTGGCGTTTGCGTCGAGCTCCGCGAAACCGACATTGACCTGTTCGCTCACCGGGAAAAACATCGCCAAATGCTGCTGCAACAAAATGTCTAACGGAAAGCTCTACTGCAAGCTGGCAAAGAAAACGATCAGCTCTTGCTGCTGCAAGCCAATCAAGTCGGAGTCAGGACGTTGATGCAGAGTATTCAAATCTTGCAGAGAACAATCGCAGCATCGCGCTGCACGCTGCCCCATGGTGCTTCTGAGGATGATCGATGAGGCACACGTCTCGTTGCGGCAGCGTCAGTCCGATGTCGACCTGAATCAGACGGCCTGACGCAAGTTCGTCCTCGACGGTCAATTTCGAGACGATGGAAATTCCAAGCCCGGCCATGACTGCGCGCTTCACGGCGTCGGGACCGTCGAAGACCATACTGCGCGCCGGCGTGATTCTGTGCCGATGCAGCCATGCGTCGAGCTCCCGGCGCGGCGCCGATTTCTCTTCTCGCAAAATCCAGCACTGATCAGCAAGCGCACGACGAATGCGTTGCGAAGGTCTGCCGGGTGCGCCGATGGCAACCAGTTCGTCGCGAATGAGCGTCTTCGCCCGCAATTCGCTCGTCGGCGGGCGACCAGCGATGACTGCCATGTCGAGTTCATTTCGAATAACGCGGTCGGCAATCTCATCGAGCGATGCGATTTGAAATTGGAGATCGAATGTCGGATTCGCTGCGCGATATTCGGTCAGAACCGCCGGCAGGAGATACAGTCCCGGCGTTGCGGTGGCACCGAGTCGGATTCGACCGACCGCGCCGCTGGCGACTTCGTGCATGCGTTCGCGAGCACGATCGACTGCGGCGAGAACGCGTCGCGCTTCCTCGAGCATCACTTCGCCGGCCACGGTGAGCGACACACGCCTCGGCGCGCGATTCAGCAATCTCGCGCCCACCTCGGCCTCGAGTTGTGCGATCTGATGCGAGACGGCGGGTTGAGAAAGATTGCATGCGTTCGCCGCTCGGGCAAAGTGGCGGAGCTCGGCCACAGCGACGAATGTTCTCAGATGGATGGGATTCATCGATAAGAAAGCATTATCACAACGATTCTATCATTTCATTTGACGAATCAATCGGGGGTGCTTACGTTCAATGTCGGAGGACATCATGACCATCGCCTGCCCGATTGATCTCGACAGCATCAGGTTGCGCCGCGAGGTGCAAGCGATGTATTCGCGTGTGGCGTTCGCGCCTGAGGATTCGTTTCACTTTCATCGTGGACCGGAGTACGCGGTTGAGTGGCTCGGCTACGACGCGGCCGAGCTCGAAGCGTTACCAGCCGATGTGACCCGCGCGTTCGCCGGAGTCGGCAATCCGCACGCGATTCGACCGATTCCTGCCGGCGCGCGCGTACTCGACATCGGATGCGGCGCCGGCACCGACTTGCTGCTCGCCGCGCGACGAGTGGGTCCGACCGGTCAAGCGATCGGCATCGATATGACCGCCGAGATGCGCGAGCGCGCTCGCAGCGGCGCGCGTGCCCGTGGTCTCGAGCACGTCGAAGTGCGGGACGGCGACGCAACGAAACTGCCGCTCGATGGCGCGTCTGTTGACGTTGTCATCTCGAATGGCGTCCTCAATCTGGTCCCGGAAAAGGAGCGCGCGTTCGCGGAAATCGCACGCGTCCTTGAACCGGGCGGTCGGCTGCAGATTGCCGACATCGTTACAGGAGTGGAGCTGTCGGACGCAATCCGACGCGATATCGATCTCTGGACAGGTTGAATCGCCGGCGCTCTGCTGGAAGCGGAGCTCGTGGACGCGTTTAGCGCCGTTGGCTTTGAACACCTGCGCGTGACGCAGCGATATGATTGTTTTCGGGGAACGTCGAAGGAAGCAACCGCGCGAAAGTTCGGCGTTATCGGCATCAACCTCTCCGGAGTTCGCGCGTGATCCGGCTGTCAGCAGAAAACGCGATCTCCGTAGCTGTGATTGGCGGCGCTGGCGTCTCCATCGCCAGCGATGTCATAGAGCCAGAGCGGTGCTCCGTTAGACCGATCGATCGCAGAGAAAATCCCGGAGCAGGCGCCGGTGCTCGTCCCGGTTGCCGAATGGGCGATGCGTCATCGAGTCGGTCTGCTGAATCGAGTAGCGATTCGCGCACCATTCGATACGATCGTGGCCATCGTGTTTCTCGATTACACGCTGTGGTGGTGGCATCGGGCGAATCATCAGGTTCCGTTTCTCTGGAGATTTCATCTCCCGCACCACGTCGATCTCGATCTCGACGCGTCAACGGCTCTGCGATTTCATTTCGGTGAGCTCACCCTGTCGATCGCGTACCGTTCGATGCAGATCCTGCTCATCGGGACTAGCGTTTTCCAGCTTTGGTTGTGGCAGACAATCCTTTTCGCTTCGATTCTTTTTCATCACTCCAATGCGCGGCTGCCTCTGGCATTCGAACGGATCCTTGTCCGTTTCATCGTCACACCGCGGATGCACGGGATCCATCACTCCGACCGGCTCAATGAAACCAACAGCAACTGGTCAAGCCTCCTGTCCGTCTGGGACTACATCCATGGCACGATGGTTCTGAACGTTTCACAACCCGAGATCACGATCGGGGTTCCTGCGTACCCGCATCCCGCCGAGGTGACGATCGGGAAGGTTCTGCTTTTGCCCTTCAAACGACAGCGTCGCGATTTCCAGCTCTCCGACGGAAGCCTTTCATTGCGGTCGCCCGTCGAAAAAGAAGCGCTTCCTGCCTAAAATTGGAGAGATCCAATGATCGCATTCGTTCTGGCAGCGCTGTTGATGGATCCCGCAAAGGTACTCTGGGAGTACAAGACCGGCGGGTGCGACGCGGGTCGTTCCTTTGGCAATACTCTTGGGGCCTCTGGCATCGGTCGGTCCAATGAACGGATTGGGCGGACGACAACTTCATCGTGTAATTCACGCACTGGTCTTCGCAACTGTTGAACCACCCGCGCGTTCGATTTGCGGTCAGCCTAGCGACGGGAGCGGATCTGATCGATCAGCAAATTGACGTGCTTGCGGATGGCCGCCGCTGATTGCGGAAGGCCGGCATCCACGAGCGGCACGTCATCCCACTTTTCCACGGCGGTTCCTCGAGTATCGACCTTGGTCAGATCGCAACTGATAGAGATGACTTTCGACGCGTTGCGCAAGTCGGCGCGACTCACAGGCCTTGGCGTGAACGAACGAACGTGAAAGCCGTCCTTCTCGAGGAAATCCGCGATGGGAGTCGGCACGGTCTTGTACGGATGTTCAGCAGCAACAGCAACCGCCGTGAGCGGCAGTTTTTTTTCGGCGGCCATGCGATTGAAGTACGACGCAGCGATTAGGCTCTTGGCGCCGCCGTGTGGACACATGAACAACACGGTCTCATGGCGTCGATGATCGCAGGACATCAGGAAGAGAATAGCGACGACGATCTGAGCGCGATTCACCAGCGACCAACCCACCGAAGTTTAACAACGAGTTGATCCGACAGCGGCGTTAGAAACCGATCGTCTTCGCTCAAGGGATGCTTCCACCCGCGATTCCAAACGACGAAGAGATCCGCATTCGGGCGCATCGTCCAGCGCTAACGATTGTTGATGCCGACTTGGCGTGACTCGGTGTCGTACTGCGTGTAGCTGGAGATGATTAAATTTGGCGAGAACGCGTAGACGACTTTTGTCTGCAGCAATCGCTGCACAAAATTGCCGAACGGCAGATGGCCAAAATCGTTCTCGGTATCCAATTCGAGCTGAAGCCGGCCCGAAGGTTGTGTCCAGGTGATGAAGTCCTGGACCTGCGTGAGCCGGCCATTGAAGAACTCTCCGAGCCAGGTCGTCGTTCCGACGCGCATCGGGCGGGCAGGCGAGGATTGTGCGTCGATGCGAAAGCGGTTGAATCGATACTCGCCCGCCGGAATGGTAACTCGGTCAGTAATCGCGAACGGCTCGGTGAGGCGCTCGAACTCCGGCGCATAGTTCGCCTCGAGATGCACTCCGCCGTGGCTCTCGATATTGAACGGCGCCATGAACACGCGCCACGTCAACGTGCGGCCGTCGAGATCCTTCACGACTCGTGGTTGAAATTCGAAGAAGAACTGCTGGATCCATGAGTTCTTCGGGCGTGGCTGATACGCAGTATAGGAATTGAACTGGCGCGTGCCCGGCCGCGGCAGAAAACCGAGGGCCGGATCGAGCGCATCGCCAAGCACTTTGAGCGATGCATTGATGTCCCACAGGTCGTTCGGGTAATCGATCGCAACTCCCCATCCATTGCTGCGGCCGCGAACCGCATCGCTGTGGCTGGCGGCTGTCCACGCGCCGGCGGAGAAATTCTTGTCGCCGAAGAGCGTGGATGTCGTCCACACCGCGTCGACGCCGCCGAAGCGATTGTGCGTTGCGAATTCAGGATCACCGCCGGTGAGAAGTGTTCCCACGCGCAGATGGTCCGTCGCGTCGTACGTGATGCGACTCGCCAACAGATTGCGGCGCGTCAGGCTGTGCGCCAGGCCCGTCTCGACGTAGAGAGCAGCGATGCCCCATTTCCCGGCGTGTCCGAGGACTTTCATGCCGGCATCGATCGGGACGATGCTCCCCTCGACCAGGCCGATTGCGCGAGAGTAAAACGGCACGAAGTCGGTGGAGAGGTTGAGGCCGAAAGTGAACTCGTTCGAGCCTTCAAGGAAGAACGACCGTTTCTCGGGAAAGAACAGCGGGAACTGCGTCAAATTGATCTGCCGTGTATCAACCTCGGTCTCCGCGAAGTCTGTATTAACGGTTACTACAGCGCCGAGTTGCGGCGTGACGTTGTAGCCGACGTCGACGCCAGTTCGGCCGGCAAGTGCGCGATCGCCGGTAGTGAAATCGCTCGTGCGCCTCGCCAGCGTATTCAGGTTGAACGTCACTCCGGCGCCTTGGTGGAATGCCGGGACTTCCAGGGCACCGGCGCGGCGAAAGTCGGCGAGTCGCGCATCGAGTGTCGGCCCGCTCCAGCGCAGCGTCTGGCGCTCGCGCGGAACGTATCTTTCGGCGTTGAATCCCCACGACGCGAGCTTTGGATCGAAACGGATCGTGCTGACCGGGAT
>QHVY01000268.1:0-9684 GCA_003223695.1 Acidobacteriota bacterium | reverse complement strand
CGCATCGTCGTCGAGTACGGCGTTGCAGAACCCGGATGCGGGCTCTGTTGCATGAGCGTGACCGCAGTTGCGTTCGTCCACGCCGGCTCGTCGAGACGGCCGTCAAGATGAATCGGCGCATCGGTCGTCGCAAGTCGCATAGACGGCTGCTGCTCAGCGAAGCAAACGCCGGCGATCGCGGCAATGGTTGCCGTCACAAGCAGCTTCAATACAGGAGTCACTGAGGCTGAATATATCGAACTGCTCTTTAATCGAGCTTCTCGGTCGCGGTGCGTGTCTCATGATCTTTCGTCAGAGTCACCGTAGCGACCGGGTGTGAGTCCTTCTCTTCAGGCACGACACTCACCGCGCGGAAACCTTTGTGCGTCTTCTGCGCGTCGCGCACTGCCTGGCGCAGCGACTTCTTCGCGCGTGCCATGGCTGCTGACTGCGCTTTTGCCGCGGTCAGATCATCGCCGCTGGTGATCTCTTCGGTCTTGGCGATCTTTCCCGATGTGTGGTCGACAACGACCTCGTAGAACTTGCTCGCCTTTTCGGTGTAGACGGAGAGCTGCAGTTTCCCCTCGTCGAGCTCGAACTTGCCGGAGATCGGTTTGCCTTCGCGCTCGCTCGCCTTCAGACCGGCATCGAGAGACACCTTCGCGTGCTTCACCGCATCGGCGAGTTTGGCGTCGACCTGCGCGAAGCCAGACGGAATCAATGACACGAATGCAAAAAGCGAAAGAGCAGCCATGCGAATTTTTTTCACACATCCTCCAAAATTTTTCGAAGCAGTCAAGGTGCGACAGTGAAATCGTCGAACTCGATCACCGAGTCGGCTTTCGTCCAGAGACCGACTCGGCCGGACTGAAATGTGTCGTCTTGCGCATCGAGAACTTTTTCTCCGTCGAGCCAGACGATGAAATGATTCCCGCGCGCCTCCATCTTCAGCGTGTGCCACACGTTGGTCGCCACCTTCACGGGATGGTTTTGGAAAGCGCGACGGCTGCCCTTGATCGTGTGATAGATCGTGCAACGCCAGACGAGTCCAAAGCCCTGGTCAACTTCGCCGGCCAGCGGTCGCGCGCGGACGCTCAGCGTCACGTCTCGGAGTGACTCGTTCTTCAGGATTGCGACAGGAAATCGGTAGTCAGTTTTGTCTGCGCTCGACTGCAGCAGTAGGTGATTCTTTTCGTTGCCACGCTCGGTGGCCACGGTCCATTTGCCTTCGGGGCCGTTTCCTGTGCGAGCGAATTCGAAACCGGGCGGTGGCGCGCCGACGCGATCATTTTCGAATGTGAAGGTGCGGGTCTGCACTTCGGCAGCGACAGCAGCAGGGGCGAAAAGAAGGCCGATAAGGATTGGGAGGAAACTCTTGATGTGCATGCACTTCCTCCAAAGCGCGCAAGTGTATCACCGGCATATATGTTGCTGATACAGTTGCTAGTTCATGCCGGACTGGCTGCTTCTCATCCATCAACTTCCACCGACGCCCAACTATCTGCGCGTGAAGATTGCCCGCCGAATGCAGCGAATCGGCGCGGTGGCGATCAAGAACACGGTCTATGCGCTTCCTACGACCGAGAGCGCCCTCGAGGATTTTCAGTGGACCGTGCGCGAGATTCGCGCGGAGGGCGGCGAAGCGAATCTGTTCGAGGCCCGAGTCATCGAGGGATTGAGCGACGGCGAAATTCAGCAGCTCTTCAAAGCCGCCCGCGACGAAGACTACGAGGCCATCGCCTCTGAAGCGCGCTCACTCGATCGAGAAGACCTGCAGCGGCTGGCGCTAGACATCGCCCGCCTGAGAAAACGAATTTCTGACGTGCAAGCGATCGATTTTTTCGGCGCGCCGAAAGGGCAGCTCGCGGTTGCAGTCGTAGAAGAACTTGCCCGAACCATCGAAGAGCCGGCGCAAGCGTCGTCGGAGACAGAACGCAGCGAGACCTATCGCGACCGGACCTGGGTGACCCGCGCGGGCGTGCACGTTGATCGGATGGCAAGCGCCTGGTTGATCCGTCGTTTTGTCGACCCAGAGGCGCACTTCAAATTCGTGACTGAGAAGCAGTACGCGCCGAAAGATGGTGAGGTGCGCTTCGACATGTTCAACGCCGAGTTTACGCATGAGGGCGATCGCTGCACGTTCGAAGTCCTGATCGATCGCATGCGCCTGGACGATCCCGCACTTCGCGCGATCGCTGAAGTGGTCCACGACATCGATCTGAAAGAGATCAAGTTCGATCGGCCGGAAACGTCGGGGATCGCCGTGATGGTCGCCAGCATCGCCATGGCACATCGCGATGATGAGGATCGCATCGCGCGAGCCGCTGCAGTTTTGGAGGATTTATATGTCTATTACCAGAAGAAACGTTAGACATTTCCTATCCAGCAGCCGTCTCCTAGTACTGCTGATTGCCGCCGCGGTGTGCGCGGTCGTGCTTCAGCGAATCCCGGTGCTCTCGCACGCCTCGGCGACGGCCGAGGTCCTGATTGGCGTGGTGCTCGTCCTGACCGGAGCGCTCGAGCTCTTCAATCGTTCATAGGAGGGTGAATGCATGATTTCGCTGCGATGTTTTTTTATCTCGGTGTCGCTCGTCGCATCGGTTGCGTGTGCCCAGCCCTTTTCCGGCGAGACGATCGATATCGCAAAGGACAAGGAGGGCATCGGCTTTGATGACCTTCGCTATTCGCCGTCTCTGCATCGCGTGCTCGTTCCGGCGGGCCGCACTGGAACGATTGTTCTCATCGATGCAGCGAACCACCACACCAGCTCGATCACTGGCTTGAGCACCGAGAAGTCTTATTCCGGTGGTCACGGCGAAGGGACGACCTCTGTCGATGAAGGCGAAGGTGCGCTCTATGCGACCGATCGGACCTCGAAGGAAGTCGTGATCATCGATCCAGCAGCGCGTCGCGTCACGTCGCGTGCTGCACTCGGAGGAAGTCCGGACTACGTGCGCTACGTCGGACCAACGCACGAGTTGTGGGTGACACAGCCAGACTCAGAGCAGATCGAGATCTTCAGCATCTCGCCACGGTTCGCGCACGTGAGTTTCATCAGCGTTCCGGGCGGTCCGGAGTCGCTGGTGATCGACGGCCCTGGAGGCCGCGCGTACACGCACTTGTGGTCGGGAACCAGCGTAGTGATCGACATCAAATCGCGCAGCATCGTCGCCAGATGGCCGAACCAGTGCAAGGGCTCGCGTGGCATCGCGTACGACGAGCACTCGCACTTTCTATTCGCCGCTTGCGCCGAGGGGAAGGCGGTGGTGCTGGACGCTGCACACAACGGAGCCGTTCTGGGCACCGCGTCTGCCGGCAACGGCGTCGACATCATTGATTACGATCCTGCGCGACGCCATCTCTATTTTCCAGGCGCCCGAAGCGCAACGATGACGATCTTCAGAGTTGCTGCGAACGGTGCGTTAACTCCACTCGCCACCACCGGAACGGCCAAGGGCGCGCATTGCGTGACCACTGATGGCAAGGACGCGTATGTCTGCGATCCGAATGGTGGACGGATTCTCGTCGTGCATGACACGTTCGCGGCCGCTGAGCGATGACTGAAGTTCAGGCACGGAAGTCGTGGTCGCGCGTCGCAGCGTTCCTGGCGCTCGAGCCGAACGTCATCGCTGTCTCGACAGCGATGTTTCTCCTCGCACTTGGCGAGAATCTCTGGCAAAAATTTCTGCCGAAGTATCTGCAGGCGCTCGGTGCGCCAATCCGCGCCGTCGGCCTCTTCGGCAGCATCGAAGATTTTCTCGACGGTGTCTATCAATATCCCGGTGGCTGGCTCGGCGATCGTGTTGGACGTCGTGCCTCACTCCTCGGCTTCGTCGTTGTGGCCGCGATCGGTTATGCAATTTACGGATTCGCTCGGAGCTGGCCCTGGATCATCGCCGGCCTCTTTTTTGTGTCCGCCTGGTCGAGCATGGGCAGCCCGACGCTATTCGCCGTCATCGGCGATGCTCTTCCGAAAGAGCGGCGAGCGATGGGATTCACGGTGCAGTCGATCCTGAAGCGCGTCCCGATCGCTGTCGCGCCGATCATCGGCGGATTGGTGATCGCCAGGCAGGGACTCGTTCCCGCCGTTCGTGCGCTGTTGATGGTTACCATTGCTGTGAGCGTCATCACGTTTGTTGTGCTGCTTCGTGTGCGGATCGATCGGGTTGAAGGACCGGCGACGAATGTCTTAGGCGTGTGGCGGTCGTTCCCTACGTCGCTGCGGTGGCTGCTCGTCTCGGACGTGTTCATCCGCACGTGCGAAGGGCTGGTGGATGTCTTTCTGGTGATCTTCGCCACCACGATTGTGGGCATTTCGGCGGCTCGCTACGGTGTGCTTGTCGCAGTGCAAATGGCGACGGCGATCGCCGTGTACATCCCGGCGGGAAGAATCGCGGACCGTATCGGCCGAAAGCCATTCGTGATTGCCACATTTGTCGCCTTCTCGCTCTTTCCACTCGCGGTCGTTGTCGCTCGAAGTTTCGCCGGCCTGGTGGCGGCCTTCGTCGTCGGCGGGCTGCGCGAGCTCGGCGAGCCGTCGCGGAAGGCGCTGATCGTCGACTTCGCTCAGGAGACGATTCGTGCGCGAACCATTGGTCTCTACTACTTCATCCGCAGTCTTGCCATTGCGCCGGCGGCGTTCGTCGGCGGATTGTTGTGGGAGCGCCGGCCATCATTGCCGTTCCTCGCCGCGCTCGCCATTGGCCTCACCGGAACGGCGATTTTCACCATCACAGTCCGGGAGGAACACGCGGGTTGATTCCCGCAGAAGGAGAGCTTGATGCGCGCATTCCAATTCCTTTTGTCACTGTTGGCTCTATTCACTCTTGTCGCCGCCAGCCCGAAAAAGGATTGGAAGGATGTCGAAGCTGCACTCGGGCGGGCTGGCACAGTACAACCTGACGGCGCCTACAAAGTCAGCTTTCCGCGGAGCGACCTGACCATCACTGTGGATGGCGTGGGCATCAAACCCGCGCTCGCCCTCGGGTCGTGGGCGGCGTTCAATGAGAGCGGCGCTCACGCGACGACCATGGGCGATCTCGTTCTGCTTGAATCCGAGGTGAATCCTGTGATCGCCGAGCTGCAAAAAGGAGGGATCGAGGCGACCGCCATTCACAATCACCTGATCGGCGAGTCGCCGCGCGTGATGTATGTGCACTTCAGCGGTCACGGCGACGCGACCGCCATTGCGCGAACGCTGCACAGCGCGCTCGCGTTGACGAAGACGCCGATGGGACCGCCGGCTGCCCCTGCCGCCGCACAACTCGATCTTCCGACGGCCGATCTCGATCGCATCGTCGGCCATCCCGGCAAGGCGAATGGCGGCGTGTACCAGTTCGGCGTTCCTCGCGCGGACAAGACCACCGAGCATGGAATGACCATCCCCGCCTCGATGGGTTTGGCGACGGCGATCAATTTTCAGCCGACCGGCAATGGTCGAGCGGCGATCACAGGCGACTTCGTGCTGATCGCTTCTGAAGTCAACCCTGTGATCCGCGAGCTGCAGTCCGGCGGTATCGCGGTGACCGCGTTGCACAGCCACATGCTCGACGAGCAGCCCCGTCTTTTCTTCATGCACTTCTGGGCAAATGACGACGCACTCAAACTCGCAAGGACGCTGCGCTCCGCGCTCGATCGCATGCATATCAAAAAATGAAGTGGGTGACGCGCAAGCGGATTCACGTCAATCGGACCGCGACGGCGTGGTTGATCCGTCGATTTCTCGATCCGAAGGCCGAAATCGTGTTTGTCGATGCCAACGAGGTCGCCGCGATACAGGAACGCGAGAACGCCATCGGCTTCGACGTGCCGGGTGCGCGATATCCGCATCAGGATGAGCGTGGGAGGTGCTCGTTCGAGCAACTCGTCAACGAGCACTTTCCGAATGATGCCGCACTGCAGCGCCTCGCCCTGATCGTTCACGGCGCCGATTTTCCGAAGGAGATCGACATCACTCCGGAATCGGCAGGACTGTGGGCCATCAGCCAGGGTTTCGGTGACGAAGTGGCGAAAGACGATGCCGAAGTCGTCGAGCGCGCATCCTTTATTTATGACTCCTTGCTCGTGCATTTGAGACGACATGGCCGATGAGCGGCGGATCATCGGCCCGGTCGCCGGTGTCTTCATTACCATCGCCACGGTCATCGACGCCGGCGTATTTGCCACGCTGGGACCGGCGACCGACAGAGCAGGCACGGGAATCCTTCTGTCGGTCGTTCTTGCAGGCCTGATCGCGCTCGCAAGCGGCACAAGTGGAGCGCAGCTCGGATCGGCATTTCAAGTTTCCGGGGGCGCATTTATTTGGACGCGAAAAGTTGGCCTGCCGACAGTGTCGTTCGCTGCCGGGCTTTGCTTTCTCGGGAAGGAGATCGTCGGGCAAAGTGTGAATGCGCTGGTGCTCATCGGGTATTCGCGAGCACTGCTTCCGGCGATGCCTCTCCACGTTGTTGCCTTTGCCGTCATCGTAGTTATGACGGCGCTCAATTACTTCGGCGTCGAACCAACGGCGAAGGTGATGGTGATTCTCAGTATCGCTCTCTGTGTTCTGCTCGCGCTCTTCATCGTTCTCGTTGCGCCGCATGTTTCTGCCAGCCGAATGCGACCGTTGAGCGGACCGGGCGTCCTCGGACTGCTCGGCGGAGCAGGAACGTTCTTCTTCACCTTTGCCGGATTTCAGCGGATTGCCGTGATTGCATCCGAGGTCAAGAGGCCGAAGCGGACGATTCCGATTTCCGTGTTCGTCGGCTTTGCGATCACATCACTACTGTTCCTCGGCACAGCTGCGGTCACCCTGGGCGCAATCGGCCCGTTGCGGATGGGCGGGCCGGAAAGTGTGCCGCTGCTGAGCGCAGCAGCGTTGACGCTTGGCAAATGGGGGCCGCGGCTCGTCGTTGCCGCTGCAGCCGTTGCATCCTTGAGCACTCTCGCCGGCGGCATTCTCGGAGCATCGCGTGTCGCACAGATCATGGGAACGGAGCACGAGCTCCCGGAGAAGCTTGGTCAGGCGAAAGGAAGAACGCCGAAAGCCGCCGTCCTGTGGTTCGGCTTGGGTACTGCAGTGGTCACGCTGCTCTTCGATCTACGGCCGCTGTTGAATATCGCGAATGTGCTGACGCTGCTTTGGTACGGCGCAACGAATTTCGCTGCGGTCCGTTTGCGAGACAAGGAGCACTTCGCGCCCCGCTGGATCTCGTGGGCTGGACTGATCGGTTGCCTTGTTCTTCTTTTCGTTCTGCCGTGGCGTGCAGTTCTCGTAGCGGCGATCGCGCTCGGCGCGCTCGTGACTTATCGCTATTTTCGAAATCCCAGTGTCTAATTTCGCGTCTAGACAGAATGGAGCGACCCGATCCGTCGTGTAAATTTCCGTACTGGATGTAGATTAGAGGCCTGATGGTGATCGCGTTCGTCCTGGCTTTGCTAATGCGGGCGGAGCAGCCGGCGCAAAGCGCTCCGAAGATCCTGTGGGAGTACAAAACGGGCGGGTGAGTATTCGCCACTCCCACGGTCGTGGGTGATGTCATCTACGTCGGCGCCTGCTCTGGGATTTTCTCTGCGATCGATCGGTCTAACGGAGCACCGCTCTGGCTCTATGACATCGCTGGCGATGGAGACGCCAGAGAATTCCACGGCGATCCTGTGGCGACAAAGAATCGCGTATTCATTCCGACTGACGGCGGACAGATTGGCCACATCTACGCATTCGACCGAGTCACTGGCGATGTGATGTGGAAGTACGCGCACCGCGGGAAGGACAACAGCGGCTTTACGAGCGATGTCCTGCTTGATGGAGATCGTATTGTCGGCGTGACCGTCGATGAACGCGTCGTCAGCTTGAACGCCGCTTCCGGCGCCGAATTCTGGAGTTTTCCGATCGAAGCCAAGCGAAGGCGTGTTGGAATGTCGGCTGCGCTCGCGAATGGGCGAATCTTTTTCGGCTCCAGCAATGGCGCTGTCTATGCGATCGATTCGCAAACGGGCAAACAGCTTTGGAAGACTCAGCTCGACGCGGCAACATCGACCGCGGTAGCAGTTTCTGGTAAGGCGATTGTCGTTGGTACTCAGGGAAAGAAGCTCTATCGTCTTCGTGCGTCGGACGGTCGCGTGATCGGCGCTCTCGATCTGGACGTTGTTCCGGAAGACACGCCAGCGATTGGCACTCGCGGCATCTATCTCATGAGTGAGAAGGAAGTGCTACTCGTCGACCCGAACGTCACCCGCGTCCTGTGGCACGCCGACTCAACGAGCAAATGGACTTCGCCGCGCCCTCGCCTCTGGCACGGGTGGGTGGTCGTGGGTGATCGCGACGGAACTCTCTATGCGCTCGACGAACCGACCGGCGCTGTCGTCTGGTCGCAAAACATTCACGACAAACCCATTCGCGGAATCGGCTCGGACGAGTCGACGCTGTATGTTGGAACAATTGATGGACAGGTCATTGCCCTTCGACCCGCCGCAGTGAGCAAATGAGTGACCGAATCACACCGCGGACGCGTGTTTCGTCAATCTTGACTCAGTGGCCGGCAACGTATGAGATTTTTCGAGGTCATGGTTGCCCAGACATGCGTCGCGGCATTTTTGCGATCACCGCGCGAATCATGCCGCTAGCCTGGGCCGCGCGGATTCATCGAGTGCCCCTCGAACAGCTCCTTCGCGAACTAAACGCCTGCGCGGATCGCGAGGCTTGATGGTTATGCGTCTGCCGTTCGAACCACCTCTCGCGCCGATGTTGTCTGCCGCGGCCGATCGATTGCCCGACGGCGATGGATGGCAATTCGAGCCGAAGTGGGATGGCTTTCGCACGTTAGTCTTTCGCGACGGCAGCGAGATTCTGCTGCAGAGCCGCGATGAGAAGCCGATGAATCGCTATTTTCCCGAGCTTCTCGCGCCGCTCGCGGCGTCGCTGCCTCAACGATGCGTTCTCGACGGCGAGATCGTCATCGCCGGTTCGCACGGACTCGACTTCGAAGCGTTGCTGCTGCGAATTCATCCCGCCGAATCGCGAGTGAAGCTTCTGGCGGCGCAGTCGCCGGCATCGTATGTCGCGTGGGATCTGCTCGCGATCGATGATGACGATCTGCGCGAATCGCCGCTGGAATTGCGCCGCGAGCGACTCGAAGATGTACTCGCGAATGCATCGCCGCCAATTCACATCTCGCCTGCGACACGTGATCGTGAGGTGGCCGAGGATTGGTTTCGTAGATTCGAAGGGGCGGGACTCGACGGTGTGATGGCCAAGCGGCTCGATGCGCCGTACCGCGCAGGCGAGCGCACGATGATCAAGGTCAAGCACTCTCGCACTGCGGATTGCGTCGTCGCCGGTTTCCGCTGGCACAAGAACGGACCCGGCACCATGGTCGGTTCTCTCCTTCTCGGTCTTTACGATGATGCGGGCAAGCTGCATCACGTCGGCGTCACGGCTGCGTTCACCACAGTGATGCGCAAGCAACTCGTCGATGAGCTCGCGCCGCTGCGTGTCAACGCGATCAAGAATCATCCGTGGCGCGACTGGGCCGAGGCGCAGGAAGAGGCGAGTGCGAAGGGGCAGCGAATGCCTGGCGCATCGAGCCGCTGGAATCGCGGCAAGGATCTGAGCTGGGTGCCACTGCGGCCGGAGCGCGTCGTTGAAGTCTCGTACGATCACATGCAGGGGACTCGCTTCCGTCACGCAGCGCATTTTCTTCGCTGGCGGCCGGACAAAGAGCCGGA
>QHVY01000267.1:19115-21067 GCA_003223695.1 Acidobacteriota bacterium | reverse complement strand
ATCCACTCGTAGCCTTTTTGCTCGAGCTCTTCGGCGAGCTCCTTGCCGCCCGATTTCACGATGCGGCCGTCGGCGAGCACGTGAACGTAATCGGGAATGAGGTATTTGAGGAGTCGCTGATAGTGCGTGATTACCAGTACCGAGTGCTTTTCGCTTCGCAGCGTGTTCACGCCGTTGGCCACGATCTTGAGCGCGTCGATGTCCAGACCGGAGTCTGTCTCATCGAGAATCGCCAGCTTCGGATCGAGCACCGCCATCTGAAAAATTTCGTTCCGCTTCTTCTCGCCACCCGAGAAGCCTTCATTGACGCCGCGATTCATGAATGACTCGTCAAGGTCGACGAGCTTCATCTTCTCGCGGGCGAGCTGCAGGAACTCCATCGCATCGAGCTCCTCCTCGCTGCGGTTCTTGCGAATCGCGTTCAGCGCCGCCTTCAAGAAGTAAATGTTGTTGACGCCGGGAATCTCAACCGGGTACTGCATCGCCAGAAATACGCCCTCACGCGCGCGATCCTCCGGCTTCATCGACAGCAGATCTTTGCCCTCGAAGAGAACAGAGCCGGCAGTGACTTCGAATCGCGAACGGCCTGCGAGCACGTTCGCTAAAGTCGATTTGCCGGAGCCGTTCGGCCCCATGATCGCGTGCACTTCGCCGGTGCCGACGTGCAGGTCCACTCCATGAAGGATTTCTTTGCCGTCGATTCCGGCGTGTAAGTTTTTGATGTCGAGCATTGCTTCGTGCCTAGTGCCCTGTGCCCTGTGCCCAGCGAATCTACTGGGCACCGGCCACTGGGCACTCATCCGACACTTCCCTCCAACGAAACTCCGAGTAATTTCTGGGCCTCGACGGCAAACTCCATCGGCAGCTCGCGGAATACCTCGCGACAGAACCCGCTGACGATCATCGACACGGCATCTTCCGGTGTGATGCCGCGCTGCTGGCAGTAGAAAAGCTGATCCTCGCCGATCTTCGACGTCGACGCTTCGTGTTCCATGACCGCGGTCGAATTGCGCACCTCGATATATGGGAACGTGTGCGCGCCGCATTTGTCGCCGAGCAGCAGTGAGTCGCATTGCGAGTAGTTGCGGGCGTTCTCCGCCGATTTCATGATCTTCACCATCCCTCGGTACGAGTTCTGTCCGTGACCGGCAGAGATACCCTTCGAGACGATGGTCGAACGCGTGTTCTTGCCGATGTGAATCATCTTCGTGCCGGTGTCGGCCTGCTGATAATTGGCGGTCACAGCAACCGAGTAAAACTCGCCGACTGAATTGTCGCCCTGCAGGATGCAACTCGGATATTTCCAGGTAATTGCCGATCCAGTTTCGACCTGCGTCCACGAAACCTTTGCATTCTTGAACGCTTTGCCGCGCTTCGTGACGAAGTTGTAGATCCCGCCTTTTCCTTCTTTGTCGCCGGGATACCAGTTCTGAACGGTCGAGTATTTGATTGTCGCGCTGTCGAGAGCGACCAGCTCGACCACCGCGGCGTGAAGCTGATTCTCATCGCGCATTGGCGCCGTACATCCTTCGAGATAGCTGACGTATGCGCCTTCATCGGCGACGATCAGCGTCCGCTCGAACTGACCGGTGCCGGCGCTGTTGATACGGAAGTACGTCGAGAGCTCCATTGGACAGCGCACGCCTTTGGGGATGTAGCAGAACGAGCCGTCGCTGAAGACCGCAGAGTTCAGCGTGGCAAAGAAATTATCGGTGTACGGAACGACGCTGCCGAGGTATTTGCGAATCAGGTCGGGATGCTTTTGAACCGCTTCGGAAAACGAACAGAAGATGATTCCCAGCTTCGCAAGCTCCGCCTGGAAAGTCGTCGCGACGGAGACACTGTCGAACACCGCGTCGACGGCGACGCCGCTCATCCTCTTCTGCTCTTCGAGCGAGATACCGAGCTTGTCGAACGTCTTGCGCAGCTCCGGATCGACTTCGTCGAGCGAA
>QHVY01000267.1:0-19103 GCA_003223695.1 Acidobacteriota bacterium | reverse complement strand
TCGCCTGGTAATCGATCTCGTTGTAGCGAACGTTCGCCCACGCCGGCTCCTTCATCGTGAACCAATGACGCAGCGCTTTGAGCCGCCACTCCAGCATCCACTCTGGCTCGTTCTTCTTCGCCGAGATCAGACGGACGATGTCTTCGTTCAGCCCCGGCGGCGCGACATCCGCTTCGATGTCGGTGACAAAGCCGTACTTGTATTCCTGATTTGCGAGTTGTTCGATCGTGCTGCTCATGAAATCCTCGTATTCATCAACACACTCTTGTCGATGGCTGGAATGGGAAAGGCGCCACGCGTTAGGTCACCGAGGGTGATCTGCTCGAAGGCGCCTTTGATGGCGCGATTGATTCCGAACATCGATCGGCGCGATGGGCAGCCGCTGCGAATGGAACAAATGGCGACACCCTTTTCGTCGATCGTTTCGCACTCGGTGAGGTCCCACGGGCCTTCCAGCAGCTCCAGCATCTGGCCGAGCGTGACCGCTTCTGCCTCACCGTCGAATGAATAGCCGCCGGAAACGCCGCGATGCGATTCGACAACGCCGCCCTGATGCAGAGCCTTCAGCACCTTTGTTACCGTCGGCACCGGCAAGTGGTAAAACTCGGCGATCTCGCGCGCGGAGATAACCTCGCCGTGTTTGCGGGCAAGGTAGATTGCCGCGAGGAGGCCGTAATCCGTGAGTCTCGAAATCTTTAGCATCGACTGGGTCCGAAACTGTACCAGAGTGGTACGGATTCATCAACATGCCTGCCCTCTCCCTTATTGCCGGCCGCGTGATCCGAGCCGCTGCCCTTTTCCGGGACGGGCGCCGTGGACCGAGCGCTCCTTGAGCTCGTCACGGCTTTTCGCGTTGCGATTGTCGCGATCGGGCGTCGGTTGGTCCTTGGGGTTACGCGTTGGTCCGCCTTGATTTATTCGGTTCTTGGCCATCAATCCCTCCGGCAAAAGAGGTCGCAAGAAATGAGCCCTTTGGCATATAACGTGCGACTTTCGCCGAGCGATGCGTCCGAAAAAATCAGTTCTGATTCTGCTCATGCTTGTGGCGGTCTCATGCGGTCGCCAGTCAAAAATGCAGCGGGATCAGCAGAATTACGATGTCGTTCAAGAAGGCTCAGGCACAGCGGCGAGCGCGCCCCTCACCGACCAGACCGCTCCTCCACCGCCGACGACCTCAGCGATCACAAACACAAACGCCGACACGACCACCGCTTTTACTTTGCCGCAGACTGCGACGGCAACGACGACGGCACCGCCGGGCACAATCGCAGGCTCTCTGCCGACCAGCACCGGTGGTTCAATCTCCGGATATACGCCGCCGCGTCCGCCGCGCCCGCGCGTCGTCGAACGGCCGCCATCAAATCCGCCGATGAACAGCGGCACGACCACGGTCGCACCGCCGCAGACTGAAGGTCCGCCGACAACCGACACAGTCCCTCCGCCGCCGGCGAACCAGGAGAAGGACAAGAAGCCACCTCCGCCGCCGACGGACACGACGGCGACCGGCACGCAAGGGTAGCGCGGCTTCGCCGCGCGTTTTCGGTTGTCGGTTGCTGGTTGTCCCCGCATCCCGATAACCGACAACTGACAACCGGCAACACGCGAAGCGCGCCTTATAATCGCCGCGAATGTCGCGGATCAGTTTTCAGGAGCTCATCCTCCGCCTGCAGAACTTTTGGGCGCAGCGCGGCTGCATGATCGAAATGCCCCTCGACGTCGAAGTCGGCGCGGGCACGATGCATCCGGCAACATTTCTCCGCGTTCTCGGTCCGGAGCCGTGGAAGGTCGCGTATGTGCAGCCGTCGCGCCGTCCCGCCGACGGTCGCTACGGGGACAATCCCTTCCGCCTCGAAAAGCATTACCAGTTTCAGGTCGTGCTGAAACCGTCGCCCATCGACGTGCAGGACACTTACCTCGATTCGCTGCGCGCGATCGGACTCGATCTAACACGCCACGACATCCGCTTTGAAGAAGACAACTGGGAATCGCCGACGCTCGGCGCGTGGGGCGTGGGCTGGCAGGTGATGCTCGACGGCATGGAGATCACGCAATTCACGTATTTTCAGCAGGCGGGTGGAATCGATCTCGCGCCCGTTTCCGCTGAGATTACGTACGGCATCGAGCGGCTGACGATGTTTCTGTCGCGACAGAGCTCCATCTTCGACATCGAATGGGGCGGCGGCTTCACTTACGGCGACGTACGAAAGCAGGACGAATACGAATTCTCGAAATACTACTTCGAGCTCGCGGACATCAGCCTGCACTGGAAGCTGCTTGACGCTTATGAAGCGGAGGCGCGTCGCTGCCTGGAGGCCAAGCTCGTTTTTCCGGCGTACGACTGGACGCTCAAGTGTTCGCAGATCTTCAACACGCTCGACGCGCGCGGAGCCGTCTCGGTGACCGAGCGCGTCGCGGTGATCAAACGCGTGCGCGATCTCGCGGTTCACTGCGCGGAGCAGTACCTCGAGAATCGACGCGAGCTCGGTTTCCCACTCCTGCCGGCGCAGGAGCGCGTCGGATAGATGTCCGAGTATTTTTTCGAGCTCCTCACCGAAGAGATTCCGGCGTGGATGCATGACGCTGCGCAAACGACGCTGCGAACGCAATTGAGCGAAGCCTTCGCCGGTGCCAATGTCTATGTGACGACGACGCCGAGGCGGATTATTTTTTTTCTATCGAAACTGCCGCTGAGTGAAACCGATCGTGAAGAAGAGGTGAAAGGCCCCCCCAGAAAAGCTGGCGAACAAGCTCTCCTCGGATTTTTGAAAAAGAACAACGCTTCGATGGATGATGTCCTCGAAGGCGGCGATTACATTCGCATTCGCCGGCCCATCACCGGCCGCGGCACGGATGAAATTCTGCAGGAGCGCGTGCCTCGTATCGTCGAGAGTCTGCGCTGGCCGAAAATGATGCGCTGGAGCGGCGGTGAGCACTCCTACATCCGGCCGATCCATTCTGTGCTCTCGATTTTCGATGAGAAGCATCTGCCGATTTCGATCTTCGGCGTCGGTTCCGGGATGACAACGGTCGGCCATCGCACGCTCGCACCTGGCAAGATTACGGTCACTTCGTACAACGTTTACGTGTCGAAGCTCGAATTGGCGCGGGTGGTGATCGACGCCACGCGACGACGCCACGTGATGGCCGAGCGCGCACGCGTTCTCGCGAACTCGATTCACGGTACGCCTTCGCTCGACGGAACGATTTGGGCGCAGTGGCAATACCTCACCGAATACCCGGGCGTGCTTCGCGCCGAGTTTGGCTCTGAATATCTCGCGCTGCCGGAAGAGGTGCTGGTCACCGTCATGCGCGTACATCAGAAACAGCTTCCGATTCGCGGAGCGAACGAGAAGCTGACAAATTCGTTCCTCGCCGCGCTGGACAACGAATCTGACCCTGACGGAAACGCAGCGTACGGCAACTCGTTCGTCACGAATGCCCGTTTTGCCGACGCGAAGTTTTTCTACGACACCGACCGGCGGAAGAAGCTCGCCGAGCGGCTCGAGCAGCTCACACATCTGCAGTTTCAGGAGAAGCTGGGAAATTATCTCGAGAAAACCAAACGTATCGAAGCGATCGCTCGATCGATCTGCGCGCACATCTCAGCCAATCCGACGGACACATTGACAGCGGCACATCTGTGCAAAACCGACCTCGTAGGGATATCCGGAAGGCGTGTGGCAGGCGATTTACGATCACTACCTGCCGATCAATATCGAAGACTGGCTGCCGCGGACAGTTTTCGACGCCGTCGTTTCGCTCGCCGACAAGATGGATACGCTCGCTGGCTTGTTCTCAGTAGGAATTCGGGCGACAGGATCGAGGGATCCCTTCGGTTTACGGCGCGCAGCACAAGGTATCATTCAAATTCTACTCAACCGTGATGACCGCGAGATCCGCATAACGGTCCACGAGCTGTTTCAGTTTGCGTTCGCCGCTCACAACACTGCTGTCGACGACGAGTTCGTCGCCTTTTTCTCAGATCGTGTTCAAACAATTCTGCAGTCGTCTGCGTACGGGTTCCGATATGACGAGATCCAGGCTGCCATGCACCCGGGTTACGGCCTCTTGACCGATCTCGTCGAACGCGTCGCTGCTCTGAAGATGATGCGAAGTGAACCAAACTTTCTTTCCATTCTCGATTCCGCGAAACGAATTGCAAACATCACGGTCGGCCACACTCCAGAGCCGATCGATCTCCGACTCCTCCGCGAGCCGGAGGAAGTTCGACTCAATGACCTCGCGACTATGGTCGGTGATCAGATCGACGAGATGATCTCGGAACGCAATTACGTGCGCGCGATGCAATCGTTCGCTGCGATGGCACCAGAGCTCGAGAGTTTTTTCAAAGAAGTCATGGTCATGGTGGATGACAATGCGTTACGCCGAAATCGCATGTCGTTGCTGCAGAAGGTTGGACAGGCGGCGGGCAAGATCGCCGACGTGACGAAGATCGTCGTCGACCGTTCCGACTACCGCGCGTGAAACGGCTGCTCATGATCGCTTTACTTCTCGCGGCGTGCTCCCGTCGCCCGGAACCCGCGGCCGAGGCTCCGCAAGACAAACCGGCCGACGACTCGGCCGAGCGCACGAGCGTCCTCGAGCTCGCGCATGGCGCAACGGTGATCTCGCGCAGCGGCGAACTCATGCTCGAGCTCTCGCCGATACGCGCGATCGATGGCGAGCCGGCGTCATTCTGGATGAATCCTCCACACGATCTGCCGCAATCGATGACTATCGCGCTGCCGGCACGGAGTCGCATCGACAAGATCGGCATTCGGACCATTTCGCATGGCGCCTTCACCGCGAATCACGTCGTATTCGAGAGCTCGCTCGACGGCCGCAAGTTCATGCCCGTGACCACGGTCAAATCTGCGGACAGCAACGACGCGCAGTGGTTCGAGGTGAAGCCCTTCGATGCGTCAATGATTCGCGTGACCATGAGCGATCCGATGATCCGTGATCACGATGTCGAGCTGCGTTCCGTGCTCGCTCGCGGCGTGGAGGTCGAGCGGCCGCATCCCGGCGATATCACCGGCTGCTGGTCGTTCAACGGGCAGCGCGCGCAGTTCGAGCGTCGCGGTACGCATGTCGTCGGCGTTCTCGAAGCGGGAAAGGAACCGATGCACTTCGATGGCGGATTCGATGGCCGCGTGTACCGTCTGAATTGGATTCGCGGCAACGATTACGGCATGACTATCGCCACGGTCTCGCCTGACGGTCAGCATCTGAATGCTCTGAACTATCACGAAGAAGTGATCCCGATGTTTTTCGACATCGCGTGGTATGGGCAACGGCAGACGTGCACTGCCGTCGGCGGGCTAAAGCCCGCCGCTACACTCGATGTGCCGATGGCGCTGATCCATCGTACGGGACGCTTTTCGCTTTACGACGACAGCGATCTCCCTCGTTTGCTCAGGAGTGCGCCGAACGCGGTGCTCGTCGCGCACGAATTCAATTTCGCGACAACGGAGCAGAACCGCGCGGCGGCCGAGCGCACGCTCGCGGCGCTTCGGCAGAAATTCAATCTCAGCGGCGTCAAATTTGTCGCGCAGGGGAGCGATGATCCTCGACAGCCTCCAGTCACCGATGTCATGCGCGCTCTCTACAGCACAGTCGATCTCGAGATTCGGAGATAATCCCGCCGCTATGCCGCAGGCGAAGTACGTCTACTACTTCGGAGAGGGACACGCCGAAGGCAACGCCAAGATGAAGGACATCCTCGGCGGCAAAGGCGCGGGCCTCGCCGAGATGACGAACATCGGCGTTCCCGTCCCGCCAGGTTTCACGATTTCCACCGAAGTCTGCACGTACTTCTACGAGCACGGAAAAAGATATCCGCCGGATCTGAAAAAAACTGTTGAAGAGAGTCTCGCGCGCGTCGAGAAATCCGTCGGCAAAAAGTTTGGTGATCCAAAGCGCCCGCTGCTCGTGTCGGTGCGCTCCGGGGCACGAGCATCCATGCCCGGCATGATGGACACCATCCTCAACCTCGGCCTGAACGACGAGACGGTGAAGGGTCTGGCCAAATCAGCGAACGATGAGCGCTTCGCGTATGACTCTTACCGCCGTTTCATTCAGATGTACTCCGACGTCGTTCTCGGCATCGAGAAAGAGAAGTTCGAAGACGAGCTGCACGCGTTGCGCGACCGCTCCGGCGCGAAAACGGACGCGCAGATCCCGGCCGCCGCGTTAAAGGAGCTTCTTGCAACGTATAATAATATCATAACTAATAATCATAAGGAATTCCCACAAGACCCAAACGAGCAGCTCTGGGGCGCGATCGGTGCCGTTTTTCTTTCCTGGAACAATCAGCGCGCGATCACCTATCGCAAGCTGAACGGAATCCCTGACGACTGGGGCACCGCCGTCACGGTGCAGTCGATGGTGTTCGGCAACATGGGCGAAAACTGCGCCACCGGGGTCGCATTCACACGCAATCCGTCGACCGGCGAGCGCAAATTTTTCGGCGAATACCTTCCGAACGCGCAGGGCGAGGACGTTGTCGCCGGAATTCGCACGCCGCTGCCAATTTCCAAAGCGCAGGCGATCGGCGACGAGAAATCGCTCGAGGAGACGATGCCGGACGTCTACAAGCAGCTCGAGGACGTCTACAAGAAACTCGAAGGCCACTTTCGCGACATGCAGGACATTGAGTTCACCATCGAGTCGGGCAAGCTCTATTTGCTGCAGACGCGTACCGCAAAGCGCACCGGGTTCGCCGCGGTGAAGATCGCCTGCGACATGGTCGATGAGAAACTGATTACGCCGAAGGAAGCTGTGGCGCGCGTCGAGGCCAATCAGATCACGCAGCTCCTCGCTCC
This sequence comes from Acidobacteriota bacterium, assembly GCA_003223695.1. Taxonomy (GTDB): domain Bacteria; phylum Acidobacteriota; class Thermoanaerobaculia; order Gp7-AA8; family Gp7-AA8; genus Gp7-AA10. The sequence continues at coordinate 12,279 of QHVY01000267.1, read as the reverse complement.
CGTTTTCGATGCGCAGGAAAAACAAAAAGCCCTCAAAGGAGGCCGCCTCCTTGGTCGCGGCCTGCCGGCGGGACCGGGAGCCGCCGCAGGACGGATCGCGTTCAACGCGGAACACGCGGTGGCGATGGCGAAGGATGGGCCGGTGATCCTCGTGCGCATCGAGACTTCACCCGAAGACATCGCCGGAATGCACAGCGCGAAAGGAATCCTGACTACGCGCGGCGGGCTCACCTCGCATGCCGCAGTTGTGGCGCGCGGCATGGGCAAGTCGTGCGTCGTCGGCGCGGGATCGATTCGCGTCGACTATTCGCGCGGCGAGCTGCGCGTCGAAGGCCACGAGGCGCTCGAAGAGGGCGATTCGATCTCCATCGATGGCACGACTGGCGAAGTCATCAACGGCCAGCTCGCGACGCGGCCGTCGGAAATCATTCAGGTTCTTCTCGAGGGCACGATGAAGCTTGAGCAATCCGAGGTTTTTCGGAACTTCGATCGCTTGCTGAAGTGGGCCGATGAAATCCGCACGCTCGGCGTGCGCACGAATGCTGACACTCCACAAGACGCGCGCGTCGCTCGCGTGTTCGGCGCGCAGGGCATCGGCCTCTGCCGCACCGAGCACATGTTTTTCGCCGAGGAGCGAATTCTCCGCGTGCGGGAGATGATCCTCGCGCGTAATGAGGAAGGGCGCCGCGAAGCGCTTGCTAAGCTTCTGCCGTTTCAGAAAGGCGACTTCGAAGGCATTTTTCGCGAGCTCGCCGGCACACCAGTCACGATTCGCCTGCTCGATCCGCCGCTGCACGAGTTTTTGCCCCACACGGAGAGTCAGATCTCGGCGGTAGCCCGCGACATGGAGTGGGGATTTGTCGAGCTGCGCGCAAAAGTCAATCAACTCCACGAGACGAACCCGATGCTCGGCCACCGCGGCTGCCGCCTCGGCATCACCTACCCGGAAATTTATGAGATGCAGGTCCGCGCGATTTTCGAAGCTGCATGCGCGGTCAAGAAAGACGGCGTCGCCGTGCACCCGGAGGTCATGATTCCGCTGGTTGGCACGATCAAGGAGCTGCAGCTCACAACCGACTCTGTGCGTCGTGTCGCAGCACAAGTGAACAAACAGAACGGAGTCGAAGTGCCGATCGTCGTCGGCACGATGATCGAGATTCCGCGCGCCGCATTGATCGCGGACGAACTAGCGAAGGTTGCTGAGTTCTTTTCTTTCGGCACCAACGACCTTACGCAAATGACCTTCGGTTATTCGCGCGATGACGCTGGAAGCTTCCTGCCCGAATATGTGGAGAAAAATATCCTGCCGAAGGATCCATTCGAATCCATCGACCAGGAAGGTGTCGGCCAACTCGTACGCGTCGGTACCGAACGCGGACGCAGCACGAACAAAAAGCTGAAGGTCGGCATCTGCGGCGAACACGGCGGCGATCCGGACTCGATCCGCTTTTTCCGAAGCTGCAATCTCGACTATGTCTCCTGTTCGCCGTATCGCGTGCCGGTCGCGCGCCTCGCCGCCGCGCAAGCGGAGCTCGAATTCAAGCATTACGAGGGCTGAGTTGCTCGATCTACATGTCGGCGGATCGCTCACGGAAAGTGAGCCGATCATCTGCGCCGCGCATCCTGCGGACACATTCACAGAAAAAGCTGTCGCGCTACTTCAAGAGACGACTCAATTTTCTGCTGTTTGTGTGAACCCGCGCAGCGCCGGATTAGAGGACATGGTCGATGAGCTCGAGGAGGCGCGTCGTCAGCTCGCAATCGAGCGATGGGTTTTCTGGGGAATCTCTGGCGGCGGTTGGTTAGGCGAGATGTACGCTCGACGATACCCCGACTCGCTTTCGGGATTGATCCTCGAAAGCGCCTGCCCCTGTTTTCGAGCTCGCCTGGCCGACGAGACATGCATTTTGAGTCCGTACCACGTCTCATGGCGTGTGGCGCTGACACGACAGGGCCTGATCGATCCGAGCGCTCACGAGGAAGTTGGAGATCCATCGGCCACCGAATGGATTGACGTGAAGAGAGTCGGCACGGTCTTTCGCCGAGTGAACGGTCCGGCGCTCATGGCGTCGCCGCTGCCGATTTCGGATCAGATGCGACGAGTCATGCCCGCGTTGTGGGAATTCGATGCACGCGATTGGCTCGGGGAGATTCGCGCGCCGACGCTGATCCTGGCGGGAGATGCCGACGTCATCGCGCCGCCTTCGCACTCGAAAAAACTTCATGAAGGAATCGCGACATCGAAATTCGTCCTTCTGCCGGCGGCCGGGCATTCTCCAGTGATGCAGAGGCGGGACGATTTGAGAGCGGCAGTTCGATCATTTCTCCGCGATCTTTAGGACTCTTCCTCTGCTCGACGCTCTTTTAATCGGTGGTACAGCCAGACCGCGATACCGCCGACGACGAGAATCAGCAGGCCCCACTTCTCGATGTGCGCGGCGCGGCCAAGGACCGATTCGACTGCGCGGCCGAAGTAGTAGCCTGCGGCACTGATCACTGCTGCCCAAACGATGCAAGTGATTGCTTCAAGGACGAGAAATTTCAGCATCGAAATGCGAGAGATGCCGATGATGACCGCGCATGTGACGCGAAGTCCGTAGAGCCACTGGGTGATGAAAATTGCCGGCGCGCCGTAGCGTTCGAAGATGCGAATCCCGCGGCCGAAGTGTTTCTTCATCTTCGGAAAGCGGTCGAGAAGCTTGACTCCCTTGGTGCGCCCGAGCCAGAACCAGAACACATGACCGGTGTAGGCACCTGCTGCGGCGACCAACGCCACGATGAAGATCTGCAGGTACCCGCGCTCAGCGAAGAATCCGGCCATGACCAGAATCGTCTCGCCCTCGAGAAACGTGCCGATGAAGACGGCGAAATAACCGAATTTGTGAAGTAGTAGCTCTGGCGACATTCCCGGACCAAAAATGCAAGTTTCGGGGCGATTAGTGAAATAAACGCGCGCCAGCGTAACATCGACCTATCACAGGAGGCCCCATGAAACCGTTCATCACCCTGATCTCGATCGCTGCTCTCGCGTTGCCACTATGCGCGATTGCTCAGGACATGCCGAACACCACCACAAAGGTCTTGGCGGTGCCCGTGAGCTCGCAGCCTCAAGATTCCCCACTTGTCCGGGCCGCGAAAGCCAGCGGACGACTGAACAAGAAGCCCGGAATCGTGATCACCAACGAAACGCTGGCTCGGTCAGGTGGCCATTTCGCGATTGCCGATGCGACGACAGAAAATCCTCAGGCCAAGAATCAGCGTAACGCGGCGACAACGAAAGCGCAGCAGTCGAACAATTCGCCAGCGGACTATTACCGCAAGATCGCGCCGCCCGTCGCGGCACAGATCGCTCAGCCGACAAACGGGCAGATCACTCGGATATCGACAAGCCAGCTAAATCAGTTGCCGACGACCCAGCTCAATCAGGCGTCGACAACTCAGCTCAGTCAGGGATCAACGGTCCAGTACGACCGCACGTCGACCACTCAGCTGAACCAGGCGACGACAACCCAACTCGAGACGGCGAATACGAACAGGCCGCCGGAACGCTGATCGCTTGAAATAACTGAGTGCCCCGGTAACATTGACCCTTCGCAGGAGGCTCCATGAAATCGCTGACTGCCGTGATTTCGATCGCTGCCCTGACTCTGCCGATCTCTGCAGTTGCTCAGGACATGCCGAACACCACGACCAAGGTGCTGGCACAGCCAGCGACCGCTCAAAACCAGGATTCGCCACTCGTCCGCGCCGCGAAAGCCACCGGACGGCTGGGCAAAAAACCGACAAACGTGATCACGAATGAAACGCTCGTGCGCACTGGCGGTCACTTCACCACGACCACGATCAACAATCCTCTTCCGCCGGCGTCCGCATCGCAGGCTACTAACGCCGCGCCCACGGAAACGGCAATGCGCGCAAAGGCAGAGGCCGACGCATATGCGAAACGTGAGGCCGCGAAAAAGCAGCGTCAGCTCAGCAACGCTGCCGCCGACTACTATGGCGAGAGCGTCGAAGAGCGAGTCAACGATCCGGCAATGCAAGAGCACGTCATGAATCAGATCACGTCGACGCAGCCGCAGACCGTCGCTCCAACGAAGCCGCCAGAGCGCTGATCTCTACGCGTGACGGCGCATGTACTTCATGCCGCCGATCAAGCCGATGATCCCGGAAAACGGCCGGCGGACGCCGATCGTGCGTGCGAAGCCGCGCGATGCTTTCTGCCCAATTCGGAACATCAAGACCTTCTTCAAGAAGCGCAACATGGTCTACAGAAGCTGCAAGCGAGGGGCCATTCGGCGCCTGAGTTAAACAACTGTAGATTCGGGTTTTAGTGACCGAGACATCAGCCGCTGGATGGCTTTCGGCGGCGATTCGTTTTCGTACAGAACGCGATACATCTCTGCAGTAATGGGCATCTCGATGTGATGCCGTTCCGCCAGTTCTTTCGCCGCTTTCGCTGTCTTCACGCCTTCGGCCACGAACTTCGCCTCGTCGAGAATTTCGTCGAGCCGCTTGCCGCGGCCTAACGCCACCCCGACGCTGCGATTCCGGGACAGCGAGCCGGTGCAGGTGAGGACCAGGTCGCCCATGCCCGCGAGCCCGGCGAATGTTTCGGGACGTCCACCGAGTGCCACGCCGAGCTTTGTGATCTCGTGCAGACCGCGAGTGATCAGCGCGGCGTTCGTGTTGAAGCCGAGGCCAAGACCTTCCACAACGCCGGCGGCGATGGCGATGACATTCTTCAGCGAACCGGCGAGCTCGACGCCAACCACATCCGTTGCGTTGTACAGGCGGAATGTCGTGCACGAAAGCGCCCGCTGAACCTCCTCGGAGAGTTCACGGTTGTCCGATGCTACAACGGCCGCCGTAGGGTCGCCGCGAGCCGTTTCCAGCGCGAATGTCGGCCCAGACAACACCGCAAATCCACGCAGCCGGTCGCCGAGAACGTTCGCGGTGATCTCGGACATACGGTCAAGAGTGTCGATCTCGATGCCTTTCGTTCCGGAGACGATCTTCACAGGCCGTGGCAAACACGATTTGAGATCGGAAAGAACGCGGCGATAGTGATGGCTCGGCACAACCATGAAGATGACGTCGCTGAATACGGCAGATTCTTCGAGAGAATGGGTCGCGCGGATCCGACCGTCGATGCTGAATCCGGTGAGGTACGACGGATTCACTCGGTGGTGCTCGATTCCCTCCGCCACGCGCGGGTCGTGGGCCCAGAGGAGAACATCATTTCCGCAGCGGGCGGCGACGATCGCCATCGCCGTGCCGAATGATCCGGCTCCGATAATCGAAAACTTCACTTCCGCTCTCCCATCCGCCGCTCCCGCCCCTGCGCGAGCCGCGCAATGTTCGAATGGTGCTTCACGATGATGGCCATGGCGATGACGATACTGAGATTGATGGTCCAGAACGGCGCACGCGTGAGGAATCGCGATCGCGAAAACGATGAGGCCCGCTGCGGTGGCAATCGGATCGAGTGCGAGAAACGCTCCTGCGCCGGTCGCCACCCCTTTTCCGCCATGAAATCGCAGCCAGAGCGGGAACATGTGGCCGAGGACGGCGATGAGCGCGCAGAGGGTGTTCCAGAACGCGCGCGAGTGCAGCGGTGATGTGTCCATCTTGTTGAGCGGCACGAGCGGCCACTCCTGGCTGGCGGTCACATATCGCGCAATCGCAACGACCGCGTAGCCTTTTGCGGCGTCGAGAATCAACGCGATGATGCCCGGCCATTTGCCAAACGAACGGGCCACGTTCGTCGCGCCAACATTGCGGCTGCCGACTTGTCGGATGTCCTCACCCGTCATCAGCTTCACAACGAGGAAGCTGAATGGGATCGATCCGATCACATACGCGATTACTAAGAGGCCGGCGACGAGCACGGCATCATTCTCTCAGATGCCCTCGAACCCGTTCTCCAGATCGGCGATCAGGTCCTCGACGTCTTCAATGCCGACGGAGATGCGCACCAGGCCGGGCGTGATGCCGAGGCGCATGCGCTGTTCGACGGGCACGGAAGCGTGCGTCATGGTCTCCGGATGCGAGATCAGCGTCTCGACACCGCCCAGCGACTCGCCTAGCGAGCAGAGTCGCAGGCGATTGAGAAACTTCGCTGCGTTTTCTTTCGATCCCAGCTCGAACGAGATCAGCGCGCCGAAGCCTTTCATCTGCTTCCGCGCCAGTGCGTGCTGCGGGTGGTCCGGCAGCCCGGGGTAATTCAGCTTCTTCACCTTCGGATGACGCGCGAGGTAAGCAGCGATCGCGATTCCGTTCTCCTCGTGTCGCTTCATACGCACCGCGAGCGTTTTCACGCCTCGCAGAACTAGCCACGAATCGAATGGCGACAGAATCGCGCCGGCGGCGTTCTGCAGAAACCCGATCTTCTCTGCGATTTCGTCGGAGTTGGAGATCACCACGCCACCGACGGAATCGGAGTGTCCGTTCAAAAACTTGGTGGTCGAGTGAACAACGATGTCGGCGCCGAGCTCGATGGGCCGCTGAAGATACGGCGAGCAGAAAGTGTTGTCGACGACCACGAGCGCACCGCCGCGATGCGCGACTTCCGAACATGCTGGAATGTCAGTGAGCGTCATCATCGGGTTCGTCGGCGTTTCCAGAAAGACGATTTTGGTGTTCGGGCGCATCGCTGCGCGCACGCCGTCGACGCGCGACGTGTCGACGTATGTGAATTGCAGTCCGAATTTCTCCAGTACGCGGCTGAACAGGCGATATGAGCCGCCGTACATGTTCTCGCCGGCGATCACGTGATCGCCCGACTGCAGCATGCGGAAAACTGTGTCAATCGCCGCCATGCCCGACGCGAAGCAGTGACCATGTTTCCCGCGCTCCAGCGCGGCAAGGTTTGCCTCGAGCACGCTGCGCGTCGGATTCTTGGTTCGCGCGTACTCAAAACCTTTATGCTCGCCCAGCTTCGGCTGCACATACGTGGACGTCGCAAAAATCGGGTATGTCACCGCGCCGGTGACCGGCTCCGGCTCCTGGCCGGCGTGGACGCATTCGGTGGAAAAACCCATTTCGTTCTCCGTTTTTCGTTCTTCGTTCTTCGTTCTTCGTGATCACCACTTCGAACAACGAAGAACGGACAACGAGGAACGAGTCACGATTTCCACTTCGTAAAAATACCCTTAGAGATGTAACGTTCCGCTGGATCGGGAATCAACGTGATCACGCGTTTTCCCGCGCCAAGCTTTTCGGCGACCTGCAGTGCGGCGGCGACATTGGCGCCGGCCGACGAGCCGCCGAGGATTCCTTCTTCGCGCGCGAGACGTTTGACCATCGCGAATGCGGGGTCGTCCTCGATCTGAATGATTTCGTTCGCCAGCGACATGTCGAGCACCGGTGGAATGAACGACGACGCGCCGATGCCTTCTACTTCGTGCGGCCCGGCCTCTCCGCCTTTGAGAATTGATCCCTGGGGCTCGACGATCACGCAGTAGACGTCGCGAATTCGTTCGCGAAGATACTTCGACACACCGGTGAACGTGCCGCCGGTGCCTGCGCCAGCAACGAACGCGTCGATGCGGCCGTCCATCTGCTCGTAAATCTCCGGGCCGGTCGTCTCGTAATGCGATTCGGTGTTGTAGACATTGACGAATTGCTGCGGGATGTACGAGTTCGGAATTTCTTTGGCCAACTGCTCCGCGCGCACGATGGCGCCTTTCATGCCGTCGTCCTTGGGCGTCAGCTCGAGCTCGCCGCCGAGGGCTTTCATGACCTCGCGCTTTTCAATCGAGAAATTCTCTGGAACGCAGAGAATCACTCGATATCCCATGCGTACGCCGACGAGGGCGAGCGCGATGCCGGTGTTGCCCGCAGTCGGCTCGATGATCGTTCCGCCGCGTTTGAGTGCGCCGTCGCGTTCCGCGCGGGCGATCATCCCGACGCCGATGCGATCTTTGACCGATCCGCCGGGATTCAGATTCTCGAGCTTCACGAAAATCGCAGCATCGGTGTGCTTCGGAATGCTCGTGAGCTGAACGATGGGTGTGTTGCCGATGAGATCGAGAACGCTGGTCACCGGCGGGAGGAGCGGGCGCGGCAAGGCGGGCGGATTCTAGCAAGAATCGGAAATGGAATCGTGCAAATCGCCGATTGAAAAACAGAAGTTCGAATTTCAAATGAAGAATTTCGAATGAAGAATTAAGAATGAAGAATCCCGTCCGCCCGGCGGCCTTTTTCTTCGTTGTTCATCCGAAATTCGAAATTCTTCATTCGCAGCGCTGCCAGAAAAGCAAAAACGGCGGGCGAATCGCCCGCCGTTCTATGAGTTGATTGATCTTGTTTATGCCCAGCTGGTCGAGCGCGACTGCGAGCGGCGCTGGTTGTAGCAATCGCGGCAGTACACCGGCTTGCCACTGACGGGCGTGAACGGCACTTCGGTGGTCACACCGCAGCTGTCGCAGGTGACGCTGACCATTGTGCGCTCGCGCGATCCGCCATTGCCTTCGCGCGCCATCTTGCGCTTGTCGCGGCAGTTCTTGCAGCGCTTCGGTTCGTTTGTAAAACCACGTTCTGCGTAGAACGCCTGTTCATTCTTGCTGAAAACGAATTCCTGTCCGCAGTCAGCACAGTTGAGGGACTTATCATTGAATGTATCCATGAACCTTTGATCTCCTAAGTTTCCTACGATTGAATCATGCCGCAGCGCAGAACGCATGCGGGGTGCCGCGACTGTCGCCCCCGCTGAAAGCTATACAACGAATCGACTTGGTGACCAGCCTCCTTCCGCAACGAAGCACACGAAGTCCGAACGCGCGCTGCTGTTCTGGAGACTTTCGTTTTGATTCGTTGCATCGCTTTTAACATAGATGTCTAGTGAAGGCAACGAAATACGAAATGCTCAAAATAAGATTGCCAAGGTATTGACGAACGCCGCCGCCCACCCAATCCGAGTTGGTCCAGCAGGCTGGAGCTACAGCGATTGGGAGGGAACTGTTTATCCGCCGCACGGATCGCGGTTCGATGCGCTCGCTTATCTCGCGTCGTTTTTCGACACGATCGAGATCAACTCACCGTTCTACCGCATTCCGCCGCCGACGCATTCGCGCAGTTGGATCCGGCGCGTCGGCACCAATCCCGACTTCAAATTCACGACAAAAATTTTCCGCGGCTTCACGCACGAGAAAACGCAGCTCGCTGCCGCCGACGTGAAGTCCTTTCGAAACTATCTCGATCCGCTGGTGGAGGCGGATCGCCTCGGCGCCGTTCTGCTGCAGTATCCGTGGAGCTTCAAGAACACGCCGGAAAATCAGGAGAAGCTCGAAAATCTATTTCGCGCCTTCGACGGATATCCTCGCGCGCTGGAAGTACGTCACGCTTCTTTTCAAAACGAAGAGTTCTTCCGATTTCTGGATGAGCACAACGTCGCGTGGGTGAATGTCGATCAGCCGATGTTTCACGAGTCTGTCAAACCATCCGATACCGTGACCGGACCGCTCGCGTACGCGCGCCTGCACGGACGAAATTACGAGAAATGGTTCGCGCATGAAGAATCGTGGGAGAGGTACAACTACCTGTACACGAAAGATGAGCTCACGCCGTGGGTCGATCGCATTCAACGCATGGCCGCGAAGCGAGAAACATACATAATTACCAATAATCATTTTCGTGGACAGGCGATCGTCAACGCCACAGATTTGAAAGACGCGCTCGGCCAATCGGCGAAGATGCCGCCGCAGTTGAAAGAGGCGTACGGCGAGCGTGCCAACGCGTCACCCCGACCCTGAGCGAGGCGAAGAGGAAGGGACGAGGTGGGCGGGAGGCACGCAATCCCCATTCGTGCACCACGCGACCCGTTGTGCACCACCCGACCACACCGATTCCTCGCTACGCTCGGAATGACACCAACGGCGAGCGCGTACACTAGCGCCACCAATGACAGCCGAGGCCCACAGGAGTTTCGGGCCGTATCAGATCAAATCGTCGCTCGGCAGCGGCGGGATGGGCGAGGTCTTTCTCGCTGAGGATCCGCGGTTAAGACGCAACGTCGCGATCAAGATTCTGCCGGCCACTCTGTCGAATGACAGCGGACGTCGCGCGCGCTTTCTCAATGAGGCGCGTGCCGTGTCCGCACTTCACCATCAGCACATCGTGACGATCTTCGATGTCGGGACGGAAGCGGGAGTCGACTTCCTCGTCATGGAGTATGTCGAAGGTCGGACGCTGCGCGAGGTGATGTCGCGTCATCCGATGCCTACGCGTGCCGCGCTCGATGTCGCCGCGCAAGTCGCCAGCGGTCTGGCGGCGGCACATGCGGCCGGCATTGTCCATCGTGACATCAAGCCCGAGAACATCATGGTCGCGCGCGACGGAGCGGCAAAAATCCTCGACTACGGCTTGGCCAAACTCACCGAAAACGAGGTGCACACCAATATCGAAACGGATGTTCAGCTCACCAGACCAGGCGTAGTGGTCGGGACGGTGGCCTACATGTCGCCCGAGCAGATCGAAGGAAAGCCTGTTGATCATCGCAGCGACATCTACTCCCTCGCCGTCGTGCTCCGCGAGATGTTGACCGGCCGGACACCGCAGCAACCGCAAGAGGAAAAAATCGCAGCGCTGTCACCACGCGTGCGCGAAATTCTGGACCGCGCACTCGCACACGAACCCATTGACCGCTATCAGCACGCCGGCGACATGCTGCTCGATCTGCGCCGGGCGATGAGCACGCCCGATTTGCCGTCAACCGATCGCGTTCAACGGCGAGGTTCGTTGCTCGTCGCAATGCTCATCGCTGCTGCGATCATTGGAGTCACGACTGCGATCGTGCTCACACGACGAGCGACAGTCCCGACGCCGAAGTCACGAATGACATTCGTGCCCCTGACAAGCGATCCGGGATACGAGGGTGAGCCGACGTTTTCGCCGGACGGCCAGACAATCGCCTACGTCTCCGATCGCACCGGCAATCTCGAGATTTTTCTCAAGCAGATTTCCGGCGGTCCAGAAATCAATCTAACGAACGATCCTGCCGACGATGTGCAGCCCGCATTCTCAGCGGATGGGAAACAGATCGCATTCGTGTCCACTCGCCGGAGCGAAAACCAGCTCGTATTTCGCAATCCGACGATTAGCGAAATCGGCGGCGACATCTGGGTGATGCCTGCCTTCGGCGGCGCACCGCGCAGAATCGTCGAACGCGGCAACTTCCCGGCATGGGCACCGGATGGATCCGCGATCATCTTCGTTCGCGGGCCCTGGCTGGGACAGCGCATTTACCGGGTCGCGCCGACTGGCGGCGACACGACACCACTGCCGATCACCGTTGCCCCAGTGAAACCGCTCTTCATGACGCATCCCAGTTTTTCGCCTGACGGCAAATGGATCACATTCGACACGCAACAGCCGGAGAACATCTACGTCGTCGCGTCACAAGGAGGACGCGCTGTCGCCGTGGCTCACGGCTCGGATCCAGCCTGGATGCCGGACTCGCGGTCGATCGTCTACTCCGATCTCGAGCCGGGAAGAAATTCGACGCTATCGCGCGTGCCGATCACCGTCGACGGCACTGCGGCCGGGCCGTCCGAGCCGTTGACCTCGGGCCGCGGCGAAGACAAGGCGCCGGCGATCGCGCGCGACGGCAAGTCCCTCGTGTACGGCGCGCAGAGTGTGGCCTTCAACATTGAGCGCATCCGCTTCGACCCCGATCGCGGTCAGACAATTGGAACGCCGGAACCGATCACGCACGGCAATGAAGTCAATCCTTTTTTCAGCGTTTCACCTGATGGCCGGGCAGTGGTTTTCGAATCAACGCGCGGCCTGCGAGCCAGCCTGTGGCGGCAAGACATTGATACAGGTGCAGTCACACAGCTCGCCGGGGATGATCGAAATACTTTCGCTGCACCAGACTGTTCGCCCGACGGAAAGCAGATCGCCTTCACGAGAGCGACTCCCGAGGGTCAGCGTGAGATCTGGGTCATGAGCAGCGATGGCGGCAATCCTCGATTCGTTGCGCCCACCGGGGGTTTTCCGAGCTGGACGCCGGACGGTCGCGGCATCGCCTTCAGTGACTTCGAGCACCGCAGCGTGCGCGTGCTCGAACTTTCGACGAAAGCAACGCGCGTTCTCGCGAACGAGGGATCCCTCCGCCCGCTGCAGAAGTTCAGCGCCGACGGAAAGTGGATGGTATATCAGGCGATCAGCGAACGAGGCGTAATCGAAGTGCGCGTCGTTTCCACAAACAGCACTCGCTCACGCGTTCTCGTCAGCGACTCGCGCGACAATATGCATCCGTTTTTTTCGGCCGACGACAAA
>QHVY01000442.1 GCA_003223695.1 Acidobacteriota bacterium | reverse complement strand
CATCAGATGTACGAGAACCGCCTGCCCGTCGAAGGAAAAGTCGCCGCACGGAACAAAGGTGGCTTCGACGTGAACATCGGCGGCCTGCGTGCATTTTGCCCGCTGTCGCAGATCGCTCTCGGCAAAATCGAAAATCCCGATGCGTACATCGGCCAGTCATTCGAGTTCCGGGTCACCGAACTCTCCGATGACGGGCGCCGCATCGTCGTCTCGCGCGCTGTGCTGCTGAAAGAGCAGGCCGCGGCGCGCGCCGAAGAAATCAGAAAAGTGATCGTTCCTGGAGCCGAGCTCACCGGAACGGTGAAAACCCTCACACCCTTCGGTGCCTTCATCGACCTCGGCGGCGTCGACGGATTGCTGCATGTCTCCGAGATGAGCCGCCGCCGCATCAGCGATCCGAAGGAAGTCGTCTCGGTCGGGCAGCAAGTGCGCGTCAAAGTGATCAAAGTCGAGAACGACGGCAAGCGCATTTCGCTTTCGATGAAAGATCAGGAGCCCGATCCGTGGGCTGACATCGCCGATCGCTATCCGGTCGGCGCGCAGTTCGGGGGCACGATCGTTCGCTCTACCGATTTCGGCCTCTTTGTCGAGCTCGAACCGGGCGTCGACGGACTCGTGCACTATTCGCAACTGCCGTTCGGCGTGAAGCAGGGCGATCCTTCGATTGCCATCGGAACGAAAGTCACTGGCTGGATACGCGAAGTCGATCCCTCGAAGAAGCGGCTGTCGCTCTCTTTGCGCGAAGTGGCCACTACCGATCCGTGGGAGAACGTTAGCGATCGCTATCCAATCGGCAAAGTTGTCGAGGTCACAGTCGATCACGGCGGAGCGCCGGGCATTTTCGCGCAGCTCGAGCCCGGCCTAACAGGACTCATCCCGAATTCGGAGATCACCGTTGCGCCGGGAGCCGATCCTTCGAAGGCATTTCAGCCTGGCGAGAAACTGGTCGTTCGCGTGATGAGCGTCGACCCGCAGCGCAAGCGGATGTCGTTGAGCCATGAGGCGGCGAAAGCGGCGCTGGAGCGCGACGAGTTCACCAAATTCGCGGAAGAGCGCGCCGAGACGACGCCGGAGGGCGAGAGCGCGATGGCCCTAGCGTTCCGCCGGGCCATGGAAAAGAAAAAGTAGTTGCGAGTCTTCATCACCGGCGCTACGGGTTATGTCGGAGGCGCCGTTGCGGCGGCGCTGCGCGATCGCGGACATGAAGTCGCCGCGCTCGTACGTCCCGAATCGGATGCCAGTGAGCTCCGCGAGCGTGGAGCATTCATCATCTCCGGCGACCTCGGCACGCTTCCGGAGTTGACCGCCGCGCTCTCGGCGTACGATGCGCTCGTTCACGCGGCGTTCTCGACGCACGATGCCGTCGCACAAGACCGCATTGCGGTTGAAACGTTGTCATCACAAAAAGGCTTCTTTCTCTTTACATCCGGTGTCTGGGTTCTCGGCAACAGCAACGGTAAGACTCTGACCGAGTCGTCGCCGGTCAATCCCCTGCCGCTCGTCGCGTGGCGGCCGCCGCACGAAAAGCTCGCGCTGGCGAACGGCCGCGGCGCGGTGATCCGGCCGGGATGCGTCTATGGCGGCAAACAGAGTCTGCTCGCCGGCTGGTTCGCATCGGCGGATCAGAACCAGCCGCTGAAAATCGTCGGCGACGGCAAAAACCGATGGGCGATGGTCGAGCTGCACGATCTCGCCGACTGTTTCGTTCGTGTCATCGAGCAGCGCGCAACTGGAATCTTTCATGCGGTGGACGACACGCGCTCCACGCTGAACGAGTGCGCACGCGCGGTGACGCCGTACGGAAAGATCGAGCACGCACCGGGTGAGGGTCCGTTCGCCGCAGCGTTGCTGGCAAATCAGAATGTTTCGAGCGATGCCACGCGGCAAAAACTCGGATGGACGCCGCGTCGCATGTTTGTGTCGTCAGTCGACGAGCAGTGGCAGGAGTGGAAGGCCGTTACTCGTCTTCTGGCCTGAAATCGACGGTCACTGTGAAGAAAGCTCGAATGGGCTTTCCTTCATGTGTCGCTGGCGAAAACCGCCACTGTCGCACAGCTTCCACTGCTTTCTGCGAGAGGCCGAATGGTAAAGGCTTCAGGACTCTTGCCGCGCCGACGCGGCCGTCTCGTTCGACAATGACTTCCACAACGACGATGCCAGCGATTCGCGCCTTTCTCGCTTCAGGTGTGTATTCAGGATCTACGCGCCGCAGAACTCGCGGCAGCACCTCCGGATTGAGCGCCGGCTCATTCGGCGGCGTTCGTTGCGGAAAAGAGTAAATCGGATACTGGCTAAATTTGAGGAGGCGTGGCAGGAGTTCGCTCTCGACAGGCGAGCGCAGCGCGTGTGTCACAAAGCAAAAATCGCTGTGCCACACCGCATGAGCATCAGTCGCGCCGGAGGGCGCTGATCAGCAGCCCCGCGCCGACAGCGAGCACGGCGACGCCGGCGGCGACTTTCCCGGGATTGTCCTTCGCGAAGCTCTTCGCTTTCTCGCTGTTGCTGCGCACGTAGTCGCGTGCGGTGTTCAGGTACTCCTCCACATCGACGTTCTGCAGCGAGGATTTGATGTTGTCGATCGTTTCATCGCTCACGCCGAGCTTGCCGAGGAATTGTTCCACTCCGCGATTGATGGATTGTCCGCAATGCGGGCAGATTTCGGCTCGCTTGCCGCCTGTCACATTCGCTTCGCTCGCGTTTGTTTCTCCGTATCCACTGCTGATCGGTCGATCCATTGGCTCCTCCTTTTTCATTCGCCAGGTTCGTACTTCCGATGATGCGTCCCGATGCGCGGATCGCCCGACTTGTTCGTGAACTTGTCCTCTTCGTTCCACGTGTCGTCGTAGCCGGGAGCGAGCTCCTGGTCGCGCTGATGGTCGCCGCCGTTCGTGCGAAATGGCGCTTTGAGGCTCGTCTGCTTCGGGGAATACGTCCGATCGAGGACATCGAGCGGAATGTCTGGCTCGCGCTTCGTCGGACGCGCCGTGTTTGCGGTGGTTCGCGGTCGTGGTCGAACCGCGACAGGTTGCGTTGCAGCAGCCGGCTGCTCTTTTTTCGAGGTCCTGCGTGCCGAACGCGGCTTTGCCGTCACCTTTTTTGCCGTGCGGGTGACTCTCTTCTTCGCCGCCTTGACCCGCGTTCTCTTCCGGGCAGGGGATTTGACCCGTCGTGCCATTGCGCTGATTCCTTTCACGCTATGACATTGCAAGATCAGCGCGCACCGCTGTATGTCACGCGCCAGACCTTTTCTCCTCCATCATCGGAGATCAGAAGCGAGCCATCGCGGAGCACTAGCAAGTCGACGGGACGACCCCATACCGCGCGGCTCTGTTCGTCAGGCATCCAGCCAACGACGAAATCATCATAGCCGCCGCTCGGACGTCCGTTGCGAAATGGAACGCGGATGATCTTGTATCCAGTGCGGCGCGATCGATTCCACGATCCATGCAGCGCCACGAATGCGCAACTGCGATACTCCGCGGGAAACATGTTGCCTTCATAAAACGCGATGCCGAGGGGCGCCGAGTGGGACTGGATCAGGAGGGCGGGCACGATGGTGCGCGCGACGAGATCGCGCCGTTCGCCGCGTCGCCTCGGATCCTCGTGTTGTCCGATGTACGCGTACGGCCAGCCATAGAAAGCGCCGGCATGAACGTCGGTGATGTAGTCGGGGACGAGTTCGTCGCCAAGTCCGTCGCGCTCGTTCACTGCGGTCCAGAGGGCGCCGGTGATCGGCTCCCAATCCATGCCGATTGGATTTCGCAGGCCAGAGGCGAAAATTCGCTTGCCTGTTCCATCAGGATTGAGCTCGAGAATTGCTGCGCGCTCTGCCGGTTCGCCCGCGCTGACGTTCGACGCCGACCCGACGCTCACGTACATCTTCGTGCCATTGCGATTGAAAACGATTCCGCGCGTCGAGTGGCCGCCCGGCGGAAGGGGCACGATTCGTTGCGGCTCGCTCGTCGCGCGTGTCGCGCCGGGCGTGTACGGGAGACGCACGACCGCGTCTTCGTCGCCGATGTACAGCCAGCCATCGAGGATCGCCAGGCCATACGGATCGTTCAGGCCTCTGGCAAATGTATACGTTTTTCCATTACGTAAAATAGTAATCTTTCCAGCACCAGGCTCGGAGACCATCACATCGCCGTTCGGCGCCTGAATCATGTGTCGCGGATCGTCCAGGCCGCTCGCATAGACTGAGACGCTGAAACCGGGCGGCACTTGCAGCCTTGCGCCGCCAGGCTGGCTGACGACGCGCGGAGGGTTGACGGCCGACCCGGTGGCAAACGGCGAGGGAAGTTGATCGGCGCGGATGTCGTAATGATGCAAAGAGGTGGTTTGCGCGTGAACGACAGCGTCGCGTGCGCAACCAAGCGCGAGCAGAAGAGCGATGAGGCCGATAT
>QHVY01000266.1 GCA_003223695.1 Acidobacteriota bacterium | reverse complement strand
CCACTTCCGCAGATCGGTCAGCGTCTTCACCGGCGCTTTGTCGCCGAGGGTCTTGAGGAAGGCGTTGAAGTCGCGTTCCATGCCGTACGCGAGATCGATTGAGCACTTTTTCAGTTTCACCTCGTCCATGTCGGTACAGGTGCCAAAGAGAAGCAGATTTTTTGTCGGATCTTTGTCGACGACGCTGGGAATGTCAGACGGATCGACGATCACAGCACCTTGCTGCTTGAGAAGGTCGATCGCCTCGGTCATCACCTTCGCTTGATCGGCATTCACACCGCCTCGTGGTTTGTCGGCGCCGGGCGGCGTGATTTTGTCGTAGTAGTTCGCGCGAGGAACTCCGATGCGCGCGCCCTTCAGGCCGTCGGCTTTCAGAAATTTCGTGTAGTCGCCGTTCGGCGGACACTTTGTCGTTGCCGGATCGTTTGAGTCGGGACCTTCAACAACGCCGAGGACGATCGCAGCGTCGCTGACCGATCTGGCCATCGGGCCAGCCGTGTCCTGATCCGCGGTGATCGGAATGATGCCGTAGCGGCTGATGCGGCCGACCGTCGGCTTGATGCCGGCGAGCATGTTCTGATTCGACGGGCTGAGGATCGATCCCGAAGTTTCCGTTCCGATGTTTGCGGCCCAGAAGCTCGCTGTCGTGCCGGCGCCGGAGCTCGACCCGCCGGTGTTCAGCGCGGGGCGGCCGTCGAACGTCGCCTCGCGCGGATCGCGGCGCGGGTCGTACGGGTTGTATCCGTAGCCATTCAGCGCGTTGTAGTTGTTCGGCATCGAAGGGTTGCCGGCGACCCAGTTCGCCAGCTCGGTCATCTGAGTCTTGGCGATGATGATCGCGCCGCCATCGCGCAGCTTCTTCGTCACTGTTGCTTCGTAAGGCGGTACGAATCCGTCGAACACGAGCGCGCCGCCCGTCGTCGGCATGTTCGTTGTCAGGATGTTGTCCTTCACCGCGATCGGAATTCCGTGCAACGGTCCGCGAATCTTGCCCGCCTTCCGCTCGGCATCGAGCTGGTCAGCTTCGCTCAGCGCATTGGGATTGATCGTGATCGCCGCGTGCAGCTTGTCCTCATAGGTTGCGATCCGATCGAGAGACTGCTGCACGAGCTCGCGCGAAGTGACGCGGCCCGATCGCAGGGCCGCCTGCATGTCGGGAATGCTCGCCTCGACGAATCCAAGAAAGGAGCGATCGATGAAACGAGTCCTTGCGACTGCTCTGGCAGCGGTCCTCATTTCCACGGTTGGTTTTTCGGCGGACACTCCGGAGCAACAAATCCGCAATCGGATCGATGAATTCGCGGCGGCGTGGAACAAGCATGATCCGACGGCGATGGCCTACTTCTGGTCCGTCGATGGCGACTTGATTAATCCATCCGGTCGAAAGGCAAGCGGCCTCACAGAGATCCAGCGATTGTTTGCCGACGAACACGGACAGAATGGGCCGATGAAGCAGTCGACGTACAAGAGCGTGAGCGTGAAGATCCGTTTTCTCGAACCGACTCTCGCGTTACTCGATCAGGATATCGAGATCAGCGGCATCACTGCTCCGGACGGCTCGACGGTGACGCAGAAGTCACACGTTGCGGCTTTGCTGCGCAAGAGCGGCGGACAGTGGTGGATCAATTCTGTTCGCGCATACAACTATCTGCCGCCGCCCCCGCCGCCCGCACCGAAGTAGTTATTAGCGCCGCGTTCGACTCAACACCACGGCCGCGACTTTCGCGGGCTGAACTCGAATTGATGCAACAAGCGAAGCCGAAAGGATCACTACACTCAAAAGTAGAAACATAAGCGCCTCCGTCAGACCCGTACACAAGTTGGGTTCGGGTACGAAGTGCAGGCGTGACCTGCCTCACGGTCTGCGTCAACGTTCGGACAACTGTAGAGCCCACCAAAAATGGCATAGCTCATGAACCGCGCACGGCGAGGAGAGAGTTATGCGCATCAGAATAACTGCGATTACGTTAACGCAGCTCATTGCTGCTCCGATCTTTGCCGCTGTGTCGACGGCAAATCTCAACGTCACTGCGTCGGTCGGCGCGTCATGTACGATCACTACGCTACCCGTTGCCTTTGGAGCCTATGATCCAGTCGGCTCGAATCTCAGCGCTCCGCTAAACGGGACGGGAACAGTGACCGTCTCCTGCACGCGCGGCGCCGCGGCAACCGTCGATTTGGGTAACGGCTCGAATTTCGGGTCCGCCTCGCGTCGAATGTCGAGTGGCGGCGATTTTTTAGGCTATGCCTTGTACAAGGACTCCGCGCGGACTCAGGTCTGGGGCAGCGGCATGGCCGGCGGCTCGACGACGAGCTACTTTGCGCTGACAAAGGGCGCGACCGCGTTGACCGTCTATGGCGCGGTTCCTCAGGCACAGGACGTCGGTGTGGGCAGCTACAGCGACTCCATCGTCGCGAACATTAACTACTAAGCGAAAAGCAGCTCTGACGCTTTTTTTGCGCCCCGCAGAGCCCTTTCTCACGCCAAACCCTTTGTGCGCTGATAGTTCACGAAACTTCGATTTTCGATCGCGGAGTTGCTGACGGTCCCGCTCCTAAATTGGTAATCAAGAAAAAAGGAGCTAGGACAATGAAACGCACAATTCTCTCTCTCGCAGTTCTCAGCCTGATCTCAATCCCGGCGTTTGCCGGTTCTGCCACGGCGAATCTCAATGTATCCGCCTCTGTTGCAGCGGTTTGCACCATCAGCACAGCCCCGGTGGCGTTTGGCGCATATGACCCGGTGGTAGCCAATGCGGCGACCGACCTCAATGGCACCGGCACGGTAACAGTGGCCTGCACCAAGGGCGCCTCGGCAACAATCGATCTCGGAAACGGCAACAACCTCTCGGGCGGCTCACGCCGGATGTCGAGCGGCAGCGACTTCCTCAACTACTCGCTGTACAAAGACGCGGCGCGCACCCAGGTGTGGGGCACGGGTCTGGCGGGCGGCACGACCTACACGTACAACTCGGCCTCGAAGGCTGCCACGAACGTCACGGTTTACGGGAAGGTTCCTCAGGCCCAGGACGTGACGGTTGGCGCGTACAGCGACGTGGTTCTCGCGACGATCAACTACTAAGCGGAAGTTTGACTTCGAACATTGCACCGCCGCGGACATCGTTCGCGGCGGTGACGTTTCCGCCGTATCCCTCGACAATCGCTTTCACGATCGAGAGTCCCAAACCGGTATGGCGTTGGGTGGTCGGGTGGTCGGGGCGGTAGGTGAAAAAGCGATCGAAGATCCGCCCCATGTTCTCTTCCGGGATGCCCGGCCCTTCATCGGCGATGCGGACGACGACCGATCCACCGTCGCGCACTGAGGTGATCACGATCCTCTTTCCGCTCGGCGTAAAGCTCACCGCGTTGTCGAGCAGGTTCTCGAAGACCTGCAGCAGCCGATCCTCTGATGCATCGACAGGCTGAAGTCCGTCCGACAACCGCGGCTCGAAAACGACTCGCTCCTTCTCGCGCATTCGAAAGCCTTCGACGATCCGCTGCAGCAGCGCGTTGATGTCGACCTTCGTCCGCACTTCCTTTTGAATCTCCACGTCGATCATCGTGATCTCACGAACCTGCGAGATCAGGTTCTCCATGCGCGCAATCTCCGACTCAGCGACGCGCAGGAACCGCGCGCGTTCAGCCGGCGCGTCGACCTGCGCGAGCATCTCCGTGGCCATTCGAATTGACGCCAGCGGATTCTTGAACTCATGCGACACGTCCGATGCGAACGCCTCGGTCGATTGCTGATGCTGTTCGAGGCGCCTCGACAGCCGCTCGAGCGCGCGCGCGAGATCGCCGATCTCGTCTCGCTTTTTCGATCCCTGGAAGCGGCCGCGCAGCCGCCCGCGCGGATCGGCGATATCGGTGGCCTCTTTTCGTAACTGTCGTAGGGGCTGAACGATCGTGGTGCTCACGAGAAGCGTCAGGATCATCGCCACGACGACGGCAGCTAAAAAGATCTGCAGCACTGCGAGCCGGACCGCATGCAACTTCTGGCGAATATCATCCGTGGTCTGCGACACGAGCACTGCGCCAATGACATCGCCACGGCGGTAGACCGGCACCGCGGTGTATAGCGTGACTTGTCGCGCCGGCGCGGAGGAGACTCGCTTCTCGACGGCCGTCTGTCCGACAAACGCGGCCTGAACCTCAGGGCCGCGCAGCATCGGCGATCGTTCGTAGGCATCGCTCGATGTCAGCGGACGCGTGATCGGCCGCAGCCACTGCAGCGGTTTTCTGAGCACCGCCGCGCCGGCGCGATAGAGCCAGTTCGAACGTGCTGGGCTTTCCTCTTCTTCTTCTGCTACAGACAGCGCGCCCGTATCGGCCGTCACGCGGCCGCCCGGATCGATGATGCGGATTCGCTCATCGCCAAAGCGCATGGTCGCGAGCGCCGCCCTTGATTTCGCGCCGCTCTGCAGCATCGAGACGATCAGCCGTGCCTGCCGCTGCATCGAATCGATCTGCGTCTGCTCGAGATTCTGTTCGTAGTTGCCGAGAAACAGTACGCCGGCAACGGGAAGAAACACGACGAGAAGATTGAAAAGCGCCAGGCGAATGGAAATGCGGGAGATGAGACGGGAAAGATTCACGTCAAATTTCAAATTTCAAATTTCAAATGAAAAATTGAAAAGGTGAGAAGCGTCGCAGCAATTCTTGATTTTTCATTTGAAATTTGAAATTCGAAATTCACTTTCCCTCCGGTTGGTAGCGGTAGCCCATCCCGTAGACGGTATCGATGCGATCGAATTGCGGATCGACCGCTTCGAACTTTTTCCGAATGCGTTTGACGTGGCTGTCGATCGTCCGCTCGCTGACGTAGTTGTCGTGCGGATAGCCCTCGCGCGTGAGCTGACGGCGCGTTTTCACGTGGCCGGGATGGCGCACCAGCGCCTGCAGCATCATGAATTCGGTCACCGTGAGATCGATCGGATTGCCTTTCCAGCGCACGGTGAATCGTTGCGGGTCGAGCTCGAGAGAGCCGATGAGCAGCGTTTCGTCATCGCGTGACACCGTCGCACGACGCGCCGCGCGTCGGAACAGCACGCGAACGCGCGCCACCAGCTCGCGCATCGAGAACGGCTTGACGAGGTAGTCGTCCGCGCCGAGCTCGAGGCCGAGGATGCGGTCGACTTCGTCGTCCCGAGAGGTGAGAAAGATGATCGGCACAGTTTCCGACGCCACACGGATTCGTCGGCAGAGCTCCAGGCCGTCCATGCGCGGCATGAGGATGTCGAGGATGGCCAGGTCGGGCATTTTGTCTTCGAACGCGGCCGACGCTTCGGCCCCATCGGCGTACGCCTCCACCTCGTAACCTTCGCGCCGGAGCGCAAAGGCGACGGTCTCGCGGATGTTGGCTTCGTCATCGACGACGGCGATTCGGGTCACGAGTCGATTCTACGGTCTATCACCACAGAGAACACAGAGAGCACGGAGACATCTCTGTGTGCTCTGTGCTCTCTGTGGTGAATCACAATTTCGCCATATTCCGCCAACACCTTTCCCCAAAGCCGCCCCTCCCACGCCACACCGCGGATCGAATTTGGTCAGCGGAGGGAAAGGCAATGATTCGAAAACTGGCAGTCGTCATTCTCATTCTGATTCCGATTGCCGCTCGTGCGCAGATCACGATCGATCAGGTGCAGAGCGGCACGCTGCTTTTGAAAACCAATCAGCCGGGCGTGTATGTCGCCGCGCCGACGGTGGAGACGGACGTCAAGCTCCGCGTGCGCGGCATGATCCTGCGCGGCGAAATCACGCAGCGCTTTCGCAATCCGGAGCCGACATGCGCGGAAGCGGTGTATGCGTTTCCGCTGCCCGAGGACGCGGCGGTGGACACGCTGCGCATGACCGTCGGCCAGCGTGTGATCGAAGGGGAAATCAAGGAGCGCAAAGAGGCCGAGCAAATTTATCAACAGGCGAAGAGCGAAGGGAAGAAGGCCTCGCTGCTTTCACAGGAGCGGCCGAATATCTTCACTATATCAATTAGTACTATAGCCGCAGGCGAGGAAGTCACCGTCGCGATCGAGTATCAGCAGAGCGTCGACTACCGCGATGGAGCGTTCCGTCTGCGCTTTCCGATGACCGTCGCCCCGCGATACAACGTAGAGCCGGCTCTTAGCCGGCTCATTGCGCCGGCTGGAGAGCCGGCGCTACGTCAGAATCGCGTCCACCTGGCCGTCGATCTCGATTCCGGTTTCTCGCTGCGCCGCGTCGACAGCTCCTATCACCAGGTGACTACGACCGCCCTCGGGGGCTCGCATTACGCGGTCACGCTCAACGGCGACGTGCCCGGCGACCGCGACTTCGAGCTCGTTTGGCAGCCCGACCTTGGCAACGAGCCGAAGTCGGCGCTGTTCACGGAGAAAGATTACGGACTGGTGATGATCATGCCGCCTGCGGTCACCCGCAGCGCGCGTTTGCCGAAGGAAACGATCTTCATCATCGATACCTCCGGCTCGATGGAGGGACCATCGATCTCCGCCGCGAGAGCCGCGCTCCAACTGGCACTCGATCACCTCGATTCGCAGGACAGCTTCAACATCATCGAGTTCAACTCGGTCACGCATCCGCTGTGGAGCGATGCGCGGCCGGCGACGACGGGCAATCTCGTCGAAGCAAAGCAATTCGTGAACGCACTACGGGCGACTGGCGGGACCGAGATGATGCCGGCGCTCGATGCTGCGCTTCGCGACGCAACGCCGAACGAATCGGCTGTGCGCCAGGTGATCTTCATGACCGACGGTCAGGTCGGCAATGAGGCGCAGCTCTTCGCCTTCATTCGCGCGCACCTCGGACGCAGCCGCCTCTTCACGGTGGGAATCGGCACCGCTCCGAACACGCACTTCATGCGCGACGCGGCGCGATTCGGACGAGGAACATTCACATACATCGGCAACCGCGATGAGGTCCAGACGAAAATGAGCACGCTCTTCGAAAAGCTCGAGAGTCCGGTCCTGACAAATGTCGAGCTGAGATTCGATGATCCCGCGGTCGAAATGTGGCCGCAGCGAATTCCCGATTTGTATGCCGGCGAGCCGGTCGTCGTCGCCGTGAAGTTTTCGAAGCCGTCAGGACGCGTGATCGCGTCCGCAAAACGCGGAACCGAGGAGTGGAACGATGTTCATTCGATGCAGGTCACAAGTGAAGAGAGCGGCATTGGCCGCCTCTGGGCTCGCCGCAAGATCGAGGCTCTCAGCGATTCGGAGAAGGATGTGCGCCAGCCGATCGTCGAGCTTGCGCTCGCGCATCACCTGGTCTCGCAGTACACGAGTCTCGTCGCCGTCGATCACACGCCATCCGGTGTTCCGCCGGAGATTTGCGAGACACGTCCGGTACCGATGAATCTGCCTCTCGGATGGGGTGGATCGCTTCCCGGCACGGCGTCACCTGCGCCGCTCGAAATCATGATTGGAATGCTTCTGCTGGCGGTTGCGGCAACTGTCGCAATTCGCAGGTAGTTCTTCGTGCTTCGTTCCTCGTTCTTCGAGAGGTCGAACAACGGACAACAAACAACGGACAACAAACAACGGACAACGAACAACGGACAACGAAATGAGAAAGCGCCTCGTCTTCATCGGTTCGCTCGTAATTGCCGGCGTGCTGTCCCTCGGACATGGTGCCTACCTGTTTGCGAAGGCGCAGTTCGCGCAATTCCTCCTCGAGCGGGCGTGGGCGCGAACGATCCACGGCGAACGAGACGTCAAGCCGTGGAGATGGGCCGACACGTGGCCCGTGGCCAGAATCGAGTTTCCGCGTCAGCGTCGCAGCTACATCGTCCTCGCCGGCGCCAGCGGACGCACGATGGCATTCGGTCCGGGTCACGTGGACGGCACAGCATCACCGGAGTCGATCGGCAACTGTGTCGTCTCCGCGCATCGCGATTCGCAATTCGCAGTGCTGCGCGAGGTGGAAATCGGCGATCCAGTTGTTCTGCAGACTCGCGACGGCCGCGCGCTCCGTTATCGCATCGTCGAGCATCGCATCGTCAACAAGTACGACACCTCACCTCTCGAGCCATCACGTGGACGGATCCTCACGCTCATCACGTGTTTTCCGTTCGACGCGATTCGTCCGGGTGGACCTCTGCGTTACGTCGTTATCGCCCGGGCGGTGTGAGGTGGGTCATGAGAACAACCTATGGCTGTATTTGCACAGAAGACACGAAGATCTGGTTTTGGATCTCCTGGTGGGACGAAGATCCATTCGACCTCTGGCTGGCGGCCTGAACCTTGCTTTGCCCGCCGATCGAGGAGGCTCGATATGCGAACAGCATCCGCGTTCGCTGCTGTCCTGATGCTCGTCGGAACAACCCTGGCCGCGCAAACGCAGACGGCGACGACGCAGACGACGGACACCAGCGCGACGGCAACGGTTACGACCGGCACAACTGCGACCACGGCGACGACGGGAACAGCAGCCAAGACGACGACGCGTGTTCACAGGAAACGCTCAGAGGGTGGGGTCACGTCGACCGGCGCAGCAACGACGGCGACAACGGCGACGTACACCGCTCCGCCGCCGACGCCGATGATGGTCGACACCGCGGCGACAGCGACGACGTCCACCTACCCGCCTGCCGGGACTGAGACGACTGCGACAGTGCAGCCAACGACGACCACGATGGGCGAAGAGAACGAGCAGCACGGATTCAACTGGGGGCTGTTAGGCCTGCTCGGGCTCCTCGGATTGTTCGGGCTCAGTGGGCGGGGGCGGAGTGACGTCGTGCGGACGACACAAACGACCCGTACGGACAGTACGCGCCCGTAGTCAGCGTCGGAAGTTCCCGAAGAACGCCCACATCTCCTCGTTCGCATCGATGAGGTGATTGGGTTTGCCGAGGATTCGGGCGGCGACAGGCAGAGCGTCTTTGCCCGGCGGTCCGAGGTTGGACACGATGACCGTCGCGCCGCGATACAACGTAGAGCCGGCTCTTAGCCGGCTCATTGCGCCGGCTGAAGAGCCGGCGCTACGTCAGTCATCGAAAATGGCGGTCCGAGTCCGCCGTTGTACAACGCTCGCGGATCATCGACGCTATGGAAGTCGATCACCGGGACGGGCGACGAGATCCGGCGCCTCGGCGGCGATGCGATAGGTCATCATCGCGCCGTTTGATAGTCCGGTTGCGTAGATGCGAGTGCGATCGATCGGCGTACGTTTCGCGAGATCGTCGATCATCGCGCGAACGAATCCGACGTCGTCGATGCCCTGCAGCGGCGCGCGTCCGCAGCACGTTCCCGCGTTCCAGACGAGAAAACGTCCGCGTCCAGTGCCATTCGGGTAGACGGCGATGAAGTGCTCGCGATCGGCGACAGCATCGATTCCGCCGTAACGCTGCTGCGCCTCGGCATTCGAGCCGCCGCCGTGAAAATTGATGATGACCGGCCGCGGCGTCGTCGCTCCGGGCGGTACGTGCACGATGTACGAGCGATCCCGCAGCGCGATCGTGTGATTGCCGGGGACGAGAGCCGCCAGAAGCAGCGTTGCGAGCATCAAACAATAATAACGGTGCGCAGATGGGCGGTGCCGCGATCGAGATCGTCGAGCACCGCGTTGATCGCATCCGATTCGAGCGGAACGCTCCGCGTGATTGCACGGGAGAGATCGAGGCGCATTTGCATCAGCTCGAGCCGACCGCGTATCACGCGCTGCGGCTGGCAAACTTTCAACCCGGCGAATCTGTCGTCATCCTCGGCTTCGGCGGCCTCGGAATTTCTGCCTTGCAGTTGGCGCGACGGTTCGGTGCAGGCGAGATTCGTGTTGTCGACCGCGTTCCGGAGAAGCTCGCGATCGCGAGGGATCTCGGCGCGATTGTAGGGCACGGCTGCGCCGTGCCGCACTCCGGGGTTCGGCACGGCACCGCTGTGCCCTACGATCGCGCCGAGATCCCTCGCGATTGCGAGCTTCTCCGGAACGCGGTCGACAACGCGAATCTCGCTCGCACCGAGCCGTCGCGCCAACTGCAAGGCCGAAATTCCGAGGCCGCCGAAGCCGAGGATGGCCACAGATTCGCCCGGTTGAAAGTTTGCGAGCCGCAGCGCGTGATACGCCGTCGCAGTCGAGCACATCATGATCGCTGCTTCTTCGAATGAGATGTGATCAGGAATTGGGATCAAATTCGCGGCCGGCACCACGATCTTCTCCGCAAACCCGCCATCGACTTCCTTGCCGATCATGTCGCCGTTTGGAAGCAGGTAGTGGATTGCGACGCGTTCGCCGCTGATGGCATTCGTCCCGGCGATTTCGTGTCCGAGAGTGCGCGGGAGCGGAATGCGTCCGGCCTCGGCGCGATAATGCGCGTCGCTGTGGCAAATGCCGGCGGCGCGAATCTCGATCAACACTTCGCCGGATTGCGGCCACGGATCAGCGATATCCTGCGCGATCAACGGCGCGCCGTGGCGGATCAGACGGATCGCTCGCAACGCGCCGCAATCTTGTCATGTACGAGCGGATCAAAGACAGACTGCTGACGCGCGGCGAGTTTGCCATTCGCGTCATGTGGCACGGCACGATGGTGCTCACCGCCGTGGCGGCGGCTCTCGGAATCGGCGTGATCGGTTATCACGCAGCTGGTCGTTTGCCGTGGATCGATGCCCTGCTCAACGCCTCCATGATCCTCGGCGGCATGGGACCTGTGGATCAGTTGACAACGCGTTCAGGCAAGCTGTTCGCCTCATTTTATGCATTATTTTCAGGACTATTTTTCATCGCTGCGACGGGCGTTCTTCTCGCCCCATTCTTTCATCGCGTGATGCATCGATTTCATCTCCAAGGGAAAGGGACCGACGAATGACGATCGACCGCCGAACCTTCATCACGATCACGGGACTCGGCGCCGCAGGGGCGCTGCTCGCGCGACAAACGCCGCAAACGCCGTCCGCGGCGCCATTCGAGCTCGAGGAAATCACGCTGGGCGAGCTGCAGGAAGGACTTCGCAGCGGCCACTTCACATCGCGTTCGTTGACCGAGGCG
>QHVY01000265.1 GCA_003223695.1 Acidobacteriota bacterium | reverse complement strand
GGCTCGAAGCACTTCGTTCGCCGACTCGCTGACCAGGCTGCGAAGGTCATCGTTGAACTGCAGGAAATGCACGCCGGAGCGCGCGCCCTCGCTGCGCGTGATCTGCGACAGAATCTCGACATCGCGGCCGCGCCATGAGAATCGCAGCACCCCGCGCGAGCCCATCGGGATCGGCTCGTCGTGCACGAGCTTCGCGCCGCCGGCGCTGACCTCGACGACTAGAACCGAAAAATCACCGAACCAGCCATCGATGGGCTTGGTCAGATTGAGACGTTGAAACTCCCGGCGTTCTTCAATCACGGGTTATAGAATAACGGTTCAACCCGGTCATCCAATGAAGATCGTCTTGCGCTTTGCGTTGTTATTCCTCCTTCTTCTCATCCCTTGCACTCTCTACGCGCAGGCCACTACCGGAAATATCATCGGAACCGTAACCAGTCAGGGAAAGCCTCTGTCCGGAGTTACAGTTACTGTGGCTTCGCCGTCGCTGCAGGGCACACGGACGACGATCAGCGGCGACGCGGGAGGTTACAACTTTCCCTCTCTCCCGCCCGGCGAGTACACGGCCTCGTTCGAGCTTTCCGGGATGCAGGCGGCCCGCAAACGCGTCACAGTCGACGTGTCGACGACCAGCCGGGCCGACCTGGAGATGAAAGTCGCCGCAATATCTGAGGCGATCACGGTTACCACAGCAAATGCGCCGGCCGCAGAAAGCACGCAGGTGACTACGACTTTCAAGATGGACACCATCAATGCGCTGCCGATGCTGGATCGGACGATCAATTCGATCACGCTGCTCGCACCGGGCGTAACCGAGGCTGGGCCGACCAATCAGATCACGATATCGGGATCACACTCGTTCGACAGCCTCTTTCTCGTGGACGGCGTGATCGTGAATGAGAACCTCCGGGGACAGCCGAGTCCGCTTTATATTGAGGATGCGATTCAGGAAACCACCGTTCTCACTGCCGGAGTGTCGGCGGAGTTCGGGCGCTTCACGGGCGGAGTCGTCAGCACGATCACCAAGTCGGGCGGTAACGAATTTTCAGGGTCGCTCCGCGACAACATCACGAACCCGAGCTGGGCGCACAAGACGAATTTCGCAGCACAGGCGGACCCTCCGAACGAGATTCGTCATCAGTTCGAGGGGACCTACGGTGGACGGATCATCCGCGACCGGTTGTGGTTCTTTGGCGCCGGGCGTTATCGGAAAGTAGAGACCAGAGGCCAGACGACATTCACCAACATTCGTTATCCGATCCCCGATAAGGAGCGCCGCTACGAAGGAAAGCTGACGGCGCAAATCTCGCCGAAACATTCGATAGTCGGCTCGTACATCAACGAGCGCGACAAAGCGTCAACTACGGTTGCCGGAGCCGGCAACCGGGTGATGGATCTGCGTAGTCTCGTGCCATTCGACCGACCTCGATCACTGCTCTCGCTCCATTACAACGGCATCGTCTCGCAGAACCTGCTGCTGGAAGGGCAGCTCAGCCGGATGCGCGACCGCTTCACGAATGGCGCGGAGGATCGCTCACTCGAGCAAGGCACACTCCTTCTCGATACATCCTCCGGCAACCGCATGTGGTCATCAACTTTCTGCGGTTCGCCATGCCCGGCGAAGCAGCGCAACAACAAAGAGTATTTGGGCAAAACCTCTTATTTCTTGAGCACGCGCTCTCTGGGCAATCACAGTCTCGTCGGCGGAGTGGATGAGTTCCATCAGTTGCGCAACGAGAACAACTTCCAGTCCGGCAGCGACTTCCGCATTCAAGGCATCATCCTTTGCGACAAGGGCGGCGTCGCAGTGGCGTGCTCCTCGATCTCGTCGTCGGAGCTCAGCTCTACGAACGTTTACTTCGGTACCGATACGAGCGCGGGACAGGTTCAATACACGCCGGTGCCATCGCTTTCCAAGACTTCGGACTTTGCCGTGCGCTCTCTGTTCATCAACGATAAGTGGGACCTCAATCCGCATTGGAGCTTCAACGTCGGCGGGCGTTACGACAAGGCATTCGGCAAAGACCAGGCTGGTCACAAGACGGTCGATGACAGTGCGATGAGCCCGCGGCTGGCGGCGAATTTCGATCCGAAAGCGACTGGACGCCATCGATTGAGCGTCAGCTACGGCCGCTACGTCTCCAAGGTCGACCAGGCTGCCGGCGACATCACTGCTACCGCCGGCACCTTTGCGGCGTATACCTGGGATTACAAAGGACCGGTCATCAACGCGCCGGGGACGCCCATCAGCCAGCTCGTTCCAACCGACCAGGTGATCAAGCGCGTCTTCGATTGGTTCAATTCCGTTGGAGGGACGAAGAGCTCGACGTACCTTACAGCTGCCTCCATTCCCGGTACGACAACCCGATTTGATCATTCTGTGCAGGCTCCGTACATGGACGAGTGGACTGCAGGATACGGAGTGGCCTTTGGAAGCCGCGGCTTTGTCCGTGCGGATTTCATTCATCGCCACTGGGCGGCGTTCTACTCCATCCGCACGACACTGGAAACCGGCAAAGCGGTCGATGCCAATGGCACCACGTTCGACCAGGGCGTGATCGAAAATGCCTCGATGGGCTTGAGCCGCCGCTATCACGCCATTCAATTTCAAGGCGACTACCGGCTGATGAAGGCGCTGAGTGTCGGCGGGAATTACACCTACTCAAAGCTTCGCGGCAACGTCGAGGGTGAATCACAAAGCGGCGCGACGGGATTCACAAATCCTGAGGGTTATCCCGAATACACAGCCTTCACGCAGAACAAACCGGTGGGATACCTCCTGCCCGACATGCGCCATCGGGGCAATGTCTGGTTACAGTACGACCTGCAAACGCGCGCAGGCATGCTCAATTTTTCTCTGCTCGAGCATTACCACTCGGCGCTGTCCTATTCGGCCATCAGCACGATTGACGTGCGCAAGGGCGCACTGAACGGTCCCTCGAATGGTGTCGTGAATCCCGGCTACGCCACGCCGCCGACGAACGTGACGTACTACTTCAGCGACCGCGGCGCGTTCCGCCTCGACGACATTTCCGCCACCGATTTGGGCTTGAACTGGTATCTGCGAGCGATCGGAGGTGTGCGGCCGTTCATCGAGACCGATCTTCTGAATATTTTCAACCGGCAGGGCATCGAGGATCCCGATTTCGTGAATCAGACCGTGCTCACGCGCCGGCAGGCCACATGCCTGCAGAGTGGATCGAGCTCGCGCTGCCTGGCGTTCAATCCGTTCACGGACACGCCGCAGCAGGGTGTGAACTATCAGTTTGGACCGACGTTCGGACAGCCGATTGGTAAGGACGCGTACCAGCAGCCGCGGACGTATCGCTTCTCAGTGGGAGTGAAGTTCTAAATTGCTGGTATAGATGCTGGTATAGTGACCAGCATGGGCCGCCGCAAAAAAATCACTGTGCAAGTGCCCGAGGACTTGCTGCGCCGGGCGCAGAAGCAGTCTCGTGATGGCGTTACGGGAACAGTACGGAAAGGGCTCGAGCTTCTCGCCGCTTCCGATATTTATGACCGCATCCGCCAATTGCGCGGCAAGGTTCACTTGACTTATGACCTTGAAGAGCTGAGACGAGATCGTCGATGATCGCCATCGACACGAGCGCTTTTGCGCGATATCTCGACGGCATCGATGCGCCCGATACACGAGCAGTCGAGGTGGCAATCGAGAATCGAGCAGGCGTTTTCCCTCCAGTTGTTCTGTCCGAGCTGCTCAGCAATCCGGAGATGTCAGCTTCGCTTCGCGAGATCACGGGGCGCGTACCGCTTCTGGATCTTCACGGAGGCTACTGGCACCGTACAGGTTTCATGCGGGCCGCGCTTCTGCGCGATGGCTACAAAGCATTTCTCGCCGATTGCCTCATCGCTCAATCGTGTATCGACAATGATG
The DNA here is from genome assembly GCA_003223695.1 of Acidobacteriota bacterium. Lineage (GTDB taxonomy): Bacteria > Acidobacteriota > Thermoanaerobaculia > Gp7-AA8 > Gp7-AA8 > Gp7-AA10. Next base: position 4,450 of record QHVY01000265.1, on the reverse strand, counting down.
TTCCCCTCATCACCCGCGATCGCGATTTTCGTCACTTCGTCAAAGCCGGACTGAAGCTGCTGTAGAGTTCGCGCGTGCTTCCCGAAAAAACCTTCGACGGCAAAACCGGCATCATCACCGGCGGCGCGACCGGCATCGGCTTCGGCATCGCCCGCGAGCTCTCCCGCCTCGGCGCTCGCGTAATCCTCGCTAGCCGCAAAGAAGAAAATTTGCGCAAAGCGGCGGGCGAGATTCACGGCGAATATCACGTGCTCGACGTACGCGATGCCGCGGCAGTCGAGGCGATGGCGGAGAAATTCGGTCCCGTCGATTTTCTGGTGAACAACGCCGCGGGCAACTTCATCGTGCAATCCGACCAGCTTTCGCCGAACGGCTGGAACTCGGTCATCGGAATCGTTCTCAATGGCACTTTCTACTGCTCGAGCGCGGTCGGCAAGCGGATGATTCAGTCAGGGCGCGGCGGCGTGATCCTCAACGTGATCGCGAATTACGCGTGGACCGGCGCGCCGGGCGTCGTGCATTCGGCCAGCGCGAAGGCGGGAGTGCTGGCGATGACTCGCACGCTCGCCGTCGAGTGGGCGCGACACAAGATCCGTGTCAACGCCATCGCGCCGGGACCGGTGCACACCGCCGGCGCGTCGGAGCGGCTCTTTCCCGACGAAAAAATCGAGGAGGGAATCCGCCGGACGATCCCGCTGCGCCGCTTCGCCTCGCTCGATGAAATCGCGAACGCCGCCGTCTATCTGCTTTCCGATTACGCGGCATACGTCACCGGCGAAGCATTCGTGATCGACGGCGGCCAGTGGCTCAGCGGCGCCGACTACTGGGGACGCATTCGGCAGATGTTGCCGCGGTAGGGCACGGCTGCGCCGTGCCGAACTCCGGCGAAGACCACGAAATTCGGCACGACGCAGTCGTGCCCTACTGGCGCAAATAATCGACGGCGACGTGCGCCATCGCCCGGATGCCGAGTCCGAGGCCGCTTTCGTCGACGAAGAAGAGCGGGGAGTGATTCGACGCCGCCTGCTCCGCCGTCTGATTTTTCGGCCGCGTGCCGAGCCAGAAGAAGAGCCCGGGAACTTTCTGCTGGTAGAACGAAAAGTCTTCCGCGCCTAACGTCGGATTTACGACGATCACGTCGTTCGTCATACGCCGCAGCGTCAGCGCCATCTGTTCCGTGAGTTTCGGATCGTTGTACGTGACGGGATAGCCCGGCTCGATCGTCACCTCCGCTTTGGATCCCGCGCTGGCCGCGATTCCCTCCGCAGTCCGTTTGATTCGTACATGAATATCATCACGCATTTGTTCGTCGAGCGAGCGGATGGTGCCGATCATCTCCACGTCATCGGGAATGATGTTGTTGCGCACGCCGCCATGAATCGCGCCGACAGTGATGACGGCCGGAGCGAGCGAGACATCGAGCTGCCGGCTGGGAATCGTCTGCAGCGCCAGCACGATCTGCGAAGCGATGACGATCGGATCGACGCCGAGCCACGGATATGCGCCGTGTGTCTGCTTGCCGTGAACTTTGATACGAAACGAATCGACGGCGGCAAGCTCCGCGCCCGGACGATACGCAATCTCACCGACGGGATATCGCGAGGTCACGTGTAGTCCGAACACCGCGTCGACTTTCGGATTGTTGAGCGCTCCTTCCTTCACCATCAGCGCAGCGCCACCTTCCTCGCCTTGCGGTGCACCTTCTTCGGCCGGCTGAAACAGAAAAACGACAGTACCCGGCAACTCGCTGCGAATCGACGACAGCACCTCGGCCACGCCTAACAGGATGGCGACGTGTGCGTCATGTCCGCAGGCGTGCATCACGCCGACTTCCTGGCCGTTGTACGTCGTGCGCACCGTCGATTTGAACGGCAGGTCCACCTGTTCGGTCACGGGGAGCGCGTCCATGTCGGCGCGCAGACCGACGACACGTCCCGCATTGCCGCCGCGAAGAATTCCGACGACACCGGTGTGCGCGATCGGAGTGCGCACCTCGATGCCGAGCTGTTTGAGCTTGTCGGCAACGAGTTTCGATGTGCGGAACTCGCGATTGCCGAGTTCCGGATGTTGATGGATGTCGCGCCGGCACTCGACCACCGACGGCTCGACTTTCTTCGCCGCCTCATCGATGCGCTGATCGAGCGCTGTGCTGACCGCGACTGCCATGATGATCATCGTTTCGGAATCGCGCCGCGCAGCGCTTCCGCCTTCTCGATCAACTCACCGAACCATTCGGCGAAGTGCGGCTCATTTTTTTCTTCGGCGAGCCGTTTTGTGCGCGTGGACATCTCGATGAATTGATCGACGAAACCGCGCAGATCATCGGCGACGCCGAGGAGCATGAGGGTCGTCGATTGGTCCTCGATGGCTTTGAATGCGTGAAGAGCCTGAGCGTACTCGTTGCTGAAGTACTCGAAAGTCTGGCGCGCTTCGTCGGAGCGTTCGTCGGATTCGGTCATTGCGGTTGTGCCAGCGCGTGGAGATCGGCCATGTTCCGCACCACTCCAGAGCGAACAACGTACCGGATTTTACGGAAGTTCGCGACATCGAGCGAAGGATCGCCGCCGACAACGACGAGATCGGCATCCTTTCCCCTCTCGATCGTGCCGACCTGTTTGTCGAGTCCCATCGCGCGGCTGGCCGTCGATGTCGACGCGACGATCACCTGCATGGGCGTCATTCCCGCTACGTGCATCGCCTCCATCTCCGCGTAAATCGCAGGGCCGTGCAACGTCAACGGATTGCCGGCGTCGGTGCCGGTAGCGATCGGGATTCCAGCGTTCACAAGCGTCTTCAGATTTGCACGCGTAACGCGCGTGAATCGCTCCGTACGTTGCTGACGCGCGGCCATGCGGTCCGCCGGTACCAGCGACGGAGCGAGCGTCGCCGTTTCGGCAGTCTTCTCCAGCGTGCCGCGATCGACGCAGCCGTTTGGATCATCGACAGCAGGCGCTTTGCGATCGACGACGCCGCGAAGCATCCGCAAGTAGCCGTCGATGACGGTGAGTGTCGGAATGACGATCGTGCCGTTCTTCTTCGCCAGGTCGAGGAACTCCTGATCGACTGGCAGATCTTCGACGCTGTGCACGAGCACGTTCGCTCCCGCGCGCAACGCGACTTTCGCTTCGGCGAGCCCGGTCGCGTGCACGATCAGCGGCAGTTTGTTTTTGCGCGCTTCCTCGCCTGCGGCCATCACCGCCGGTGTCGATCCTTCGACCGGCAACTCCTTCGTGACGATGAACCACACCTTCACCGCTTTGGAATGCTGCGCAGCGAGATAGCGAACCCCATTGCGCGCAGACTCGGCGTCTTTGAGAACGATGAACTGCCGCTCGGCGGCGAGATTCAGCCAGTGATCGAGCGTTGATAGGAGCGGTCCCGCGGCGACGACATGCGGGACCTGCGTGTTGTTTTCAAATCGTTCGTGAAGCCGCAGCGTCCATGGATATCCGCCGACATCCCACACCGACGTGACGCCGGAGCAGACGTACGATTTGCCAAAGCGCTCCGGATTGTTTTTCAGATCCGCTTCGACAATTTCGTAGGGATGCGCTGCGCGAACGTCGATCGAGTCCGGCCTCCCATCCGCCCACCCGGTCTGTGAGAAGTGCACGTGACTGTCGATCAACCCCGGTGTGATCCACAGTCCGCTGACGTTCGTGACGTCGACGCCTTCCGGCACAGGGCACTGCGTTGCGGTGCCAGCGCAATCGATTTTGCCGTCGCGAAGAATCACATTCGCGTTCGCGATCGGCGCACCTCCGCGGCCGTCGATCAGCGTCGCGCCGGTAAGCGCATGCGGAGGGGCGGGCGTGCCGGGCGGGGAGTCGATCGCGCCGGTGACGGCGATTTTCCAACCGTCGGGGGTCTTCACAAAGAGTCGCTCGGAGATGCCGATGTGCTCATCGCCGCCGGCGTAACGCACTCGATAACGGTAGGTACCGTAGACGTAGCCTGGCTGTAGCTCCGTCAGATGGATATCGCTCGCTTCGATCGATTCGGGCCACGGTCCGCGCGCCTTCGCGAAGTCGTCGTAGCCGGTCGTGAATCCGGTCGGACCGCCTTTCACCAGAAGCGGCGAATGAAGGTAATACGACAGATACGCGTCCAGATTTTTCTGACGGATGGCATTGATGTTCGCTTCGAACACTGCGCGTGCGGCGGCAACGTCATCCGTTTGCGCCGAAGCGCTCGACGCGAGAACGATAGTCAGAGCGATGATCCCGATTCGATGCATCCGCACATTGTAGAATCCGCCTCGTCGATGAAGAAGGCTGATGATCAGCAGCGCAATGCGGAACGCATTCCGCTCAAGGAGCCGCTTAAGGCGGCGATCGAGTCCGCGGACGGCCAGATCACTGAGCTCAGTTTGATCGGCGCGAAAATCGAACACTTCAATCGGCTGTCGATGAACTCGACAGTGACGGTGCAATTCAAATGGAGCGGAAAG
>QHVY01000441.1 GCA_003223695.1 Acidobacteriota bacterium | reverse complement strand
CTGGGCGGCAATCTTCTATTTCGCTTCTCGTGTGCCGAAGGAGGGCGAGGAGAGTCTGCCGCTCATCACCTGGCCCGATGGCAACGGCAGGATCGCGGCCCATTTGGCGACCTCGGCACGGCAACGCATCGAGACCGGCTGGCTGGTCACAAACGTGATTCCCTCAAACGACGGCGTCGATGTGATCGCCGAGTCGCGCGAAGGCCGCGATCTGCGCGGCATTCACGCGAAACGAGTCATCTTCGCCGCGCCACAATTCATCGCTGCGCATGTCATCGCTCCCTTTCGGGATGCGTTACCTTCGCACGTTCGCGAATTCACGTATGGATCATGGCTCGTCGCGAATCTCACGCTGCGCGACCGTCCGCGGTCGAGTGGCTTTCCGCTTGCGTGGGACAACGTTTTTTACGAAAGTCCATCCCTTGGCTACGTCGTAGCTACGCACCAGAGCGGAATCGACTATGGGCCGACGGTCCTGACCTATTACTACGCGCTTTGCGATTCCAACCCGCGGATTTCGCGCGAACGGCTGCTGTCAGTGAATCGCGACGAGTGGGCCGAAGTCGTCCTCTCCGACATCTCACGCGCGCATCCCGAGATTCGAGACCTGACCGAGCGACTGGACATTATGCGGTGGGGCCACGCGATGATACGGCCGCGGCCCGGTTTCATCGGCAGCGAAGCGCGTCGCCGTGCCCGTGAGCCGCATCGCAACATTCACTTCGCGCACACCGATCTCAGCGGAGTCGCGCTCTTCGAGGAAGCGCTCTATCACGGTGTGCGTGCGGCCGAGGGGGTTCTGCACGCATTTGACCGTGCGGTTAAGACGTTCTTATGACGGCAGCGCGCGGCCGCGATTCGCTACTTCGGCGGCGGAGGCGGTGATGGCGCCGCGCCTAGTTCCGGAAAATCTGTAAGTGGCGCCCACCCCGATGCGCCGGGCCGCCAGAGTTGCGCGGTCGGCGACAACTGACCGCTGGCGATCATTGACCGAAGCGCGTCGTCAGTGAATGGTCCGTACGTCTTGCCTTCCATCGCCACCGTCCAACGCGCGCCGCCGGGGGCGGGGGCCGCTGCGGGCGGCGGGGGAGGGGTTGCACCGCTGAAGGCCTGACCCATCGCGCTTCCGATGGCCACGCCGGCGCCAAGACCCGCGCCGGCACCTGCCAGTCCGCCCGGATTCCCGGCGGCAATCGGAATCGCCTCCGCGGTCTGCAGTTGCGCGTACTGCGGCAGCCGGTCGCCGAGCACGCCGAGGCGGCTGCGTTGGTCGATGGCTGCTTCGACCTCTTCCGGCAGCGAAACGTTCTCAATGTAGAAGCGCGACAGCTCGAGGCCGTAGGAGCCGAATTCCGGTTTAAGCCGGTCGACGGCGAGCCCTCCCAGCTCCTGATATTTCGATGCGAGATCGAGCGCGGCGATCTTCGACTCAGCGACCGTGTCGGAGAAGCGGGAGATGATCGTCGACCGGAGCTGGCCGAGGATGTCGGCGGTCGACGTCAGTCCGTGCGTGCCGACGATCGTGGCGAAGAACTGCTTCGGATCGCTGATCCTGGTGGCGTACGTGCCGAACGCGCGAAGCCGGATCATGCCGAAGTAAGAGCCGCGTGTTGAAGAAGTAGACTTCCGCTTTGAATGGCGACTGGAACCCGTATTTCCAACCGCGGAGATCGGTGAGGATCGGAATATTTTTCGTCGTGAGTTCGTAGCGACCGGGCGCGAAGAGGTCGGCAGCCTTCCCCTCATTGACAAAAAGCGCCGCCTGGTTTTCCCGGACGACGAGCTGCGCGTTCATTTTGATTTCCTGGTTGTAAACCGGGAATCGATAGACCATCGTGTCGCTGGTAGTGTCGAGCCATTGGATGATCTCGATAAACTGCGACCCGAACTGATTCTTCAGATTCTGAAAGAATTGCAAGATGTCCTCCGCGCGTGGGGCTGAGTTTATCGCGTTACTCAAAGGAGAAAAAGTTGAAAAAAGCACTATCAGCAATCGTCGCATTGCTCGCTGTCAATGCCTTCGGCGCCGAAGGCATGTGGATGCCGCAGCAGATTCCGCAGCTTTCGTCCGAGCTGCTGAAATTGGGTTTGAAGATCGATCCCAATCGCTTCGCCGATCTCACCGGCGATCCGATGGGCGCCGTTGTTTCGCTGGGCGGCTGCAGCGCGTCGTTCGTGTCGCCGGACGGCCTGGTGGTCACGAATCATCACTGCGGCTTCGGCGCCCTGCAGTTCAATTCGACGCCGCAGCGCGACCTGATCACCAACGGCTTCCTTGCGAAGACCCGCGACGAGGAGCTGTCCGCCGGTCCGGGCTCGCGAATTCTCGTGACGACGAACATCGAGGACGTGACGAATCGCATCACTGGCAATCTGACTGAGAAGATGTCGAACCTCGATCGCGAGAAGACGATCGATCGCAACACGAAGCAGCTCGTCGACGAATGCGAGAAGCCGGGCGGCGTCCGATGCCGCGTGGCCTCAGTCTTTGAAGGCTCGCAATACCTCCGCACGACGCAGATGGAAATCCGCGATGTCCGCCTCGTTTACGCGCCGGCGCTTGGAGTCGGCGATTTCGGCGGCGAGACCGACAACTGGATGTGGCCGCGCCACACCGGCGACTGGTCGTATCTACGGGCGTACGTCGGTCCCGACGGCAAACCGGCCGACTACTCGAGGAGCAACGTGCCGTATCACCCAGCGCACGTTCTGAGAGTGGCGGCGGAAGGCATCAAGCCGGGCGACTTCGTCCTCGTCGCGGGTTATCCCGGCCGCACGTTCCGCTATCGCACTGCCGCCGAAGTGGGGAACATGCAGCGGTACGCGTATCCCACCACGATCCGCTATGCGACGGATCTGAACAACATTCTTCGCGACATGTCGAAGAACAACAAAGCGGTGGAAATCGCGAACGCGGGGCGTATCAAAGGGAATGACAACGTTCTAAAGAACTACACCGGAACGCTGACCGGATTTCAGAACTTTGGCATCGTCGGCCAGCGGCAGAAGCGCGAGGCCGAGTTGGCGTCGTACGTCGCCTCACATCCCGAAGCGAAAAAGTATGCCGGAGTCGTCGATGAGATGAATCGCCTCGAGCAGCAGCAGCTCGCCACGCAGCAGCGTGACACGGTGCTGCAGTGGCTCTTCCGCAGCTCGCCGATGCTCGCGCAGTCGTCAACTTTGTATCGAATCAGGGCTTCCAGGAACGCGACTGGCCGCGCATCGCGGAGGGCATCACGCGCGCGCAGAAGTCGCTCGAGCCGCAGAGCGACCGCGCAGGTTTGCGCTACTTCCTCCTCGAATCGCAGAAACTTCCGGCGAATCAGCGCATCACCGCGCTCGACGATTTGATCGCCAAGGCGGGTGGCGTCGACAAGTTCCTCGATCAGCTTTACGCAAACACGAAAGTCGGCGATCTCGCGCAACGCAAAGCGATGCAGACGGAATCTACTGCGCAGCTTCAGGCGCGGCACGACTCGATGATCGACTTCGCCGCGGCGCTGTCGCCGCTGCAACTCGCGAATGAGCAGCGGGAGAAGGAATACGCTGGCGCGATGTCGCGCATCCGCCCGATGTACATGGAAGCGCTGCGCACGTCGACTGGCGGCCGGTTGTATCCGGACGCGAACGGAACTCTCCGCATCACATTCGGCAAAGTCGTGGGCTACTCGCCGAAAGACGCTGTCTGGTACAACCCGCAGACGACGGTCGGCGGCATCCTCCAGAAAAACACTGGCTCGGGTGAGTTCGACGCGCCGAAAAACGAGCTCGATGCGATTCGCGCGAACAAGACCGCCGGCTATGTCGATCCGCAGCTCGGCGAAGTGCCGGTCGATTTTCTGTCGGACGTCGACACCACCGGCGGCAATTCCGGCTCGCCGACTCTCAACGCCAAGGGTGAGCTTTGCGGCCTCCTCTTCGACGGCACCTACGAGTCTCTCGGATCCGATTTCGTGGTCGACCCGAACATCACTCGCTCGATTCACGTCGACGCGGTGTACATGCTGTGGGTGATGGACGCCGTCGACGGCGCCCACAACCTGCTGCAGGAGATGGGGCTGCCGGTTAGGTTTCAGTAAATTTGTAGGGTCGAGCTGCGCTCGACCGAACCCGAAGTTCGGCACGGCGCAGCCGTGCCCTACACATCGGACATAAAATCCGCGCCATGCCGACAAAACTGACGATCAATGGCAAGGCGCACACCGTCTCCTCGTCACCTGACACGCCGCTGCTATGGGTTCTGCGCGACGAGCTCGGAATGAGCGGCACGAAATTCGGCTGTGGCCGCGGATTCTGCGGCTCGTGTACGGTTCTCGCGAACGGCGAGGTGATCCGCTCCTGCAGCACGGCCCTGGAAAATGTTGCAGAAAAAAGGATCACAACAATTGAGGGTCTTTCTCCCGACGCAACGCATCCGCTGCAGCGAGCGTGGCTCGCTGAGAATGTGCCGCAGTGCGGCTACTGTCAGGCGGGGCAGATCATGTCCGCCGCCGCTCTGCTGATGAAAACGAAAAAGCCGACCGATGCGCAGATCGACGAGGCGATGGGCGGCAATCTCTGTCGCTGCGGTACGTACATGCGCATCCGGCGGGCGATTCATCGCGCGAGCGAGGAGGCGTGACATGAATGTCGTGAAAGTGAATCGCCGCGAGTTCGTTAAAATCACCTCCGCCGCATCTGCCGGCCTGGTGCTCGCATTGCGGGCACACGGCGCTCAGGGCGACGAGGAATATCCGTTAGGCGCATTCGTCGACGTCGCCACCAACGGCATCGTGACGATCTACGTCTCGAAGTCCGAGATGGGACAGGGCGTCCGCACTGCTCTTCCAATGATTGTGGCCGAGGAGATGGATGCGGACCTGAAGCGGGTGAAGATCCGCCAGGCGGACCTCGACAAAAAATACGGAAGCATGGGCACCGGCGGCAGCAGCAGCATCCGCACAATGTGGACGCCGATGCGCACGGCAGGCGCGACGGCGCGAGCGATGCTCGTCGCGGCCGCGGCGAAGAAATGGGGTGTCGATCCGAAAACGGTCACCGTAACGAACGGCGTCGTCTCGTCGGGAACGCACAAGGCGAATTTCGGCGCGCTCGCGTCAGCGGCCTCGAAACTCGATGTGCCGAAGGACGTCGCACTGAAGGATCCATCGAAATTCACGATCGTCGGCAAAAAGGTCAATCGTTTGGATAACGCCGATCTCGTTCGCGGCAAGAGCAACTACGGCATCGACGTGCGCGTGCCGGGCATGCTGTATGGCGTCGTTCTGCACTCGCCGGTGTTCGGCGGAAAAGTGGCGAGCTACGACGACACGAAAGCGAAGGCGGTGCCCGGTGTCGTCGCCGTCGTAAGAATCGATCCGCAGGGTCCGGAGGCTCCGTGGGCGGGCGTGGGAGTCGTGGCGAATTCCACCTGGGCCGCGCTCAAAGGGCGCGATGCTCTCGTCGTGAAGTGGGACGAGGGCGATGGGAGGAACGAGACAACTGATTCGCTGATGGCGCAGATGCGCGATCTC
>QHVY01000440.1 GCA_003223695.1 Acidobacteriota bacterium | reverse complement strand
TCCGGGCCTCACATGTCGCAACACGCTTGCCACAATTCAAATAAGTTGTCGCGTCCGTCACGTGTGCGGTGTAACATTCGGCGAAATGCCGGGCGAGCCTGCGCTGATCGGTCAGCTTCGCAACATGCTGGAGCAGAGCGACTTATCATTTCGCGACTTTATGGAAGTCGCGCTATATCACCCCCAATTCGGCTACTACTCCCGTCCGCTTCCGAGGGTCGGAAAAACGTCTGATTTTGTCACTTCGCCCACGCTCAGCCCGGTATTTTCGTTCGCGCTGAGCCTGCTGATTTCCGAATTTGTGCGCAATCTTACCGACGGGATGTACTCGATCGTGGACATCGGCTGCGGCGAAGGCGCGCTTATCCATTCTTTATATGGTCCGAATCGGTTTGGCGTGGATCGTTTCCCTCCGGCGAATGATGACGTCATTTTCACCACCGATCTCGCGAGCGTTCCGAAAAACGAAGCGCAAGTTGTGCTTTGTAATGAGCTCTTCGATGCGCTGCCGTTTGCGCGTCTCGTCATGCGCGATGAAGACTTGTATGAGCTGTGGGTGACCGAGCGCGATGGGCAACTCGATTGGAGCGAGCACGAAGCGGAGGCGCGGTATCGCGACTACTTCGCGGAGCGCGGCATGGAGTTGAGCGATGGACAATTTGCCGATGTTTCGCTCGAGTGGGAGGCGATGTACGAGGACATCTGCCGCTTCGTAACTCGCGGCCTCATCGTCACTTTCGACTACGGGTTTCCCGAGAAGCAGCTCTTTTCCAGCCGCATTCGCCGCTTCGGAACGGCTGCAGCCTATGCGGGGCAGCAGGTCTCTCGGAACCTGCTGGCAAATCCGGGCCAGCAGGACCTGACCGCGCACATCAACTTCACGGATCTGCAGCGCGCGGGCGAGTTTAATGGATTTACGACGCTGTTCTTCGATCGCCAGGCGAAATTTCTGCTCGCCACCGGCGCGACTGAACACGAGCTGTTCAAGCCGCTGGATGAAATCGCGACGGCCAATCCAGTCCTTCTTCGCGAACAGCGCGAAGAGGCGCGGCGGCTCGTTTTGCCTGATGGTATCGGCGAAGACATACGGGTGCTCGTGCAAGGGAAGGGCGTCCCGGCGGAGGGGTGGTCGTTTCAGCGGAAACTCTTTTGAAATTTCAAATTTCAAATTTCAAATTTCAAATGAAAAATGAAAAGACGGTTCGCGCCCAAATTCTTCATTTTTCATTTGAAATTCGAAATTCTTCATTTCCGGTCCCTTCCGGTTGACTCCACCCGCCCTCCGTTTACAATTACGGCGGTCTCTCGCGACCAGCGCAAAATATGGCCAACTATTCGGTGCTGCTGGTAGCCGCGCTCATCGTCATCTCACTTCCGGTTTTGACGCTGTTCATCCTCGCGCCCCTGGTCCGGGCCTCGCGCGCGAACAAGGTGAAGCTGGAACCGTACGAGTGCGGTGTCCCGGCCAGCTCCTTTGCCTTCGACCACCGCTTCTCGGTGCGCTACTTCCTCATCGCCGTGCTCTTCATCATCTTCGACGTGGAGACAGTCTTCCTCTTCCCGTGGGCGATCCGGTTCAAGCAGCTCGGATGGTTCGGCGCAGTCGAGATGGCGGTCTTTCTCGCGATCCTGCTGATCGGTTACTTCTACGCCTGGAAGAGGAAGGTTCTTACATGGGTCTGATCGAGAACCGCTTCGATTTTCCGGCGGGTTCAGCAGGCAACATTCTCACCACGAAAGTCGACAAATTTTTCAACTGGGCGCGCAAATCGTCGCTCTGGCCCATGCAGTTCGGCCTGGCCTGTTGCGCGATCGAGATGATGGCCGTTCTCGATCCGCGCCACGACATGGCCCGATTTGGCGCTGAAGTTTTCCGCGCCACTCCTCGCCAGTCCGATCTGATGATCGTTGCCGGAACGGTGGTCGAAAAAATGGCGCCGATCATCCGCCGTCTCTACGATCAGATGCCCGACCCGAAGTGGGTGATTGCCATGGGATCGTGCGCGACGTGCGGTGGTCCGTACGATACCTACGCTGTCACCCAAGGCGTCGACCGGTTGCTTCCCGTCGACGTCTACGTCCCCGGCTGCCCTCCTCGGCCCGAAGCTCTGATGTGGGGCTTGATGGAGCTGCAGAAAAAGATCGAGAAGATGCACGTGCTGCCCAAAGATGAAGGTCCGGCGCTGCGCATCGAGCAGCTAAAGCCCGCGCCAGTTTCCGGTGTGAAGCGCGCGCCCACTCCAGAAAAGCCGAAGCCGAGTGTGGGTGCCGCCTCTCCAGCCGGCACACGGCCGGCCGAAGGGCCGGCCGCCACACAGAGCACTGCAGCCGCGGTCATGGAAGCGGCAGCACCGGAAGTTGTCCCCGAAGCTGGCGCATCGCCTGCGGCTCCGTTTCATAACGAAAACCTCATGCTCGCCGAACGGATGGAGCTCGCGAAAGACGGCGATCTGAAGACGAAGTTGTTTGCGGCGATGGCGCAGACCGACTGCGGCGCATGCGGCTGGGACTGCGAAGGCTACGCAGAGGCGATCGCCACAGCCGAAACCAAAGACATCTCGCTCTGCGTGCCCGGTGAGAGCGAGACGCTCGACATGCTCAAGCAACTGATGGACGCCGCGGGAAAGGAATACGAGGGAGCCTAGTTGGCCGAGACCGCGACACAGCCCGCAGCGCGTACCGCCGACGACATCAAACGCGATCCGCTGATCGCCACTGCTGTCGCTCGCGTTCGCGATGCGATCACTGATGCCAAGGAATTCGCCGGAGAGATCACTCTCATCGTCTCTCGCGACCGCATCCGCGACGTGGCCTCGGCATTCAAAGAGGATGGTTTCACATATCTCGTCGATCTCGCCGGACTCGATTATTCGAAATATCCCGGCTGGAGCGGACCGCGTTTCGGTGTGGCATACATGATCTACTCGTTCCGCAAGAACGCGCGCATCCGGCTCAAAGTGCTGACGAACGACACTATACCAACCGTTACTACAGTGTGGAAGACGGCCAACTGGCACGAGCGGGAGACGTTCGACATGCTCGGGATCCGCTTCGACGGCCACCCGAACCTCGAGCGCATTCTGATGTGGGAAGGCTTCAACGGGCATCCGCTGCGAAAAGACTTTCCGGTCCGAGGAATCGATACCGGCGCGCGAATCTATCCGGAAGTTTTTCCGGAGGGTGGCGGCCCGAAAGCGGGATCGACCGGCAAGGACATCAAAGACGTCAATTTGTACAAGGGCGAGTGGAAACACTACGGCGTCTGGCCCGCGGCGTCGATTGCTGCGCGCGCCAAAGCAGGCACGCAGCAGCCGCCCGCGCCGGAGTTGGCTGCGCAGATCGCAGAAACCGCCAAGCCGACCGAGGAGGCGCCGTGGCACGATCCCGAGATGCCGATGACGCAGCGGCTCGAGCTGGCGAAAAACGGATCGCTGAAAGATAAATTGTTCGCCGCGATGGCGCAGACCGATTGCACCGCCTGCGGATGGGATTGCGAAGGCTACGCCGCCGCGCTCGCGACCGGCGAATCGAAAGACGCGACTCTGTGTGTGCCGGGAGAGGCGGAGACGGAGATGAAATTGAAGGAGCTGCTGGCCGCGGCCGGCAAGCTGTAGCGATGTTCGACGTCCACGAAATGGAAGTGAATTTCGGGCCTCAGCACCCGTCGACGCACGGCGTGCTGCGGGTGCTCCTGAAGATCGACGGCGAGCGCATCATCGAAGCCAAGCCGATCATCGGCTATCTCCATCGCGGAACGGAGAAGCTCTTCGAGAACATGCCCTACCCGCAGTGCATCCCGCACACGGACCGCATGGACTACGTCGCCGCCGCCACCAACAACCTCGGCTTCGTCGAAGCAGTGGAAAAGCTCATGGGGGTTACGCACATGATCCCGAAGCGTGCGCAGATCATGCGCGTGATGATGTCCGAGCTGCAGCGGATCTCATCGCATCTGCTGTGGCTGGCGA
>QHVY01000439.1:1566-3886 GCA_003223695.1 Acidobacteriota bacterium | reverse complement strand
TCGGCATCGAGCGCGGCGTCGCGACCGGGGTCGAAGCGCGTCCGGGAAAATTCGAGCTGGCGCGCGGCGGAACGGTGTTCCTCGACGAAGTCGGCGACATTCCGCTCGCGTTACAGGCAAAGCTGCTGCGCGTACTGCAAGAGCGCGAGATCGAAAAATTGGGCGGGCGGCGGCGGATCCCCGTCGATGTGCGCATTCTCTCGGCGACACACCGGAATCTCGAGGAGATGATCGAGCGTAGCGAATTTCGTCAGGATCTGTACTACCGATTGAAGGTGGTGGAGATCGTCCTTCCGCCACTGCGCGAGCGAAAGGAGGATATTCCAAAATTGGTGCGTTTCTTTCTGGACAAATACGGCAAGCGCGAAGGGTTGCGCGACGTCCGCATCACGCAGGACGCTTTGCAGAAGCTGATGCGCTACCAATTCGCCGGAAACGTCCGCGAGCTCGAGAACTTGATCGAAGGCGCGCTGGCGCTCACCACTGATCCGGTGATCGACTCCGGCGATCTGCTTCTGCCCGTGTCGGTATCGGCAACCGCGGGCGAGGAACTATCGGCCGATCTGCCGAAACTGAATGAGCTGCAGCGGCGCTACATCGCCCGCGTGCTCGCATTCACCGGCGGCAACATGTCGAAAGCCGCAAAGATCCTCGGCGTCGACCGCAAGACGCTTTATCGGATGCGCGCTGCGATGTCCCAAAATACCACAAGTGGGGAGAACTGGGACGTTCACTGATAAGTTGCTGAATCATGGTGAGTTGGGCGGTATTGTGACGGCGCTCACCAGCAAGTGTCCCAATTTGCCACAGACGGGCAGATTGCCTCACGTGACCGTCACTTCGTGTAAACTCCATTGGATCAGCGTCTTAGGTGTACACATGAGAGACGGCGGCACGTGGCAGCGGCGTTGCGATAGGGGTGGCCCGACACACGAGAGGGGTCACCATGAACGACGTCGCAGAAACAACCCGCAGCAACACACTATCCAACGCTTCTTCCTACGCCCTGCCGATGCTACTGGCGATCAATACGTTTGCCCTCCTGGCTCTCGATCGTGCCGGACAAATTCCATCCTGGATCAAATCGGCCGTTGCGCTGTTCCTCGCTTTCTGACCCTTTCGTCCTGCAGGATTTCACCCGAATGACAGCGACCGCCGATCGGCAGATGGAGTTGACTCTCCCGATGGTTCCGGACATCGAGATTGCCGCGGCGCGAGCTCTAGGAAACCTGGCGCGCGAAATGGGCATGACTTCCGAGCATGTCGACGAGATGATGCATGCGGTCATCGAGGCGTGCATCAACGCGCGCGAACACTCTGGTTGCGCTGACAACCGCATCTACTTAAGATTCGTCGGCTCTTCCAACGCGGACGGCAATCGGATCGACATCTGGGTCACCGATCACGGCAAGGGATTCGATCCGCAGGAGGCGCGCTCACGCCGTCAGGTTCCCGGCACTCCGCATAAGCGCGGCCGAGGGCTGCAATTGATGGAGCTGCACATGGATGAGGTCGATATCTCAACCACTCGGAACGGTGGCACCACCATTCATATGGTCAAATACGAGAAGAAGTCATGACTGAGGAATTGAAGGTCGCAGTCGAGCGCAAACCGCAGGGCGCAGTCCTTTACACGAAGGGCTACATCAACAACGTCGGCGGAGAGGAAATCGCCAACCGCGCATACGAGCTGATGGACGACGGCGTCCGCATCCTGCTGCTGAATCTTCGCGAGACAAAAATCGTGAACTCGATCGGTATCAGCATCCTGATCGAAATCATCGAAAAGATGATGGACAAGGGTGGCAAGATCGCCTTCTGCTGCCTCACGCCGGTCATCCACAAGACGTTTCAGATCATGGGCCTGGCGAATTACGCGGCGATTTACGACAACGAAGAGGCCGCTGTTCGCGAGCTCGGGCTGACCTGAATCTCCTGATGGCTTGACGTACAAACGTCGAGTCGGTCATCCACCGAAGCGTATAATCCGCCTCTCCGGAAATGCAGCTCGCGCCGGGCACGCGTGTCGGCTCGTTTACGATTGTCGCTCCGCTGGGAGCGGGCGGCATGGGAGCGCTGTATCGAGCTCGCGACGAGAAACTACGCCGCGAAGTGGCGATCAAGATTCTTCGCGAAAAACTGATCGACAGCCGTGAGCATCTGCGTCGCTTCGAGCGAGAAGCGCGCTCCGCATCGGCACTGAATCATCCCAACATCGTCACGATTTTCGAGGTCGACGAATTTCAAGGCGCGCCGTTCATCGCCATGGAGTTGATCGAGGGCGTCAGTCTGCGCGAATCGCTGAAGCAAGGTCCGCTGC
>QHVY01000439.1:0-1487 GCA_003223695.1 Acidobacteriota bacterium | reverse complement strand
CCTCGCGAAAATCCTCGACTTCGGAGTGGCGCGCGTCGTCAGCGAGGCGCGTTCCAATGAGTCGACCGATGATCTGACCGTCGACACTCCGGCGGGGCGCGTGGTGGGGACGGCGGCGTACATGTCACCGGAGCAGGCAAGTGGCCGGCCGGTCGATTTCCGATCGGATCAGTTTTCTCTCGGCTCGACATTGTACGAGTTGGCCACTGGCAAGCGCGCATTCCGGCGCGACTCCATGGGCGACACATTGTCGGCAATCATTCATGACGAGCCGGAGCCGATTCAGCGACTGAACCCACGAATTCCGCCGTCGGTGTGCTGGATCATCGAGCGCTGCCTGGCGAAGGATGCCAACGACCGTTATGCGTCGACGCGCGATCTTGCAAAGGAGCTGCAAGCATTACGCGACCGCATGACGGAGCCCGCGCCGCCAACGCGATTTTCAGTCACCGCGCAAGCGAAGGCGGTCATCGCGATAGCAGCGATCGTCGTGCTCATCGCTGTCGGCGCGATCATGAATCGATCACACTTGCTTCAGGCTCGGACGCAAATGATTCCCAATCAGAAATTTCTCGCGGTCTTGCCGTTCAAGGATCTCAGCGGCCGCCGTGATGGCCAGCTTTTCAGTCAGGGCTTTTCCGAGGCTGTCAGTGCGCGGCTGGGGAAGTATGCGGGCATCCAGGTGATTCCGCCTGTTTCCGCTGCACCGCTAGTGAGTAAGGGCGCCAACTTCCGGCGCATTGCGCAGGAGCTTGGCGCTACGCTGCTGCTTAGCGCGAGTGTGCAGATGTCCGGAGATGAGCTTCGCGTCGTTTACTCATTGCTCGACTCGAATTCCGGCGTGGAAGTGGCCGGCGACACTCTCAATGGATCCATTCAAAATGTTTTCGACACAGAAGACGCGGTCGCCGACGCGATTGCCCGCGATCTCGGCGTTACGCAGCGGCCGGCGCGCACACAAACGGCCGGCCTCGAGACTGCTCATGAACAGGATGTCTATCTTCGGGTCCTCGGAAATCTGGAGCATTACGACGACGAGCGAGCCGTCGATGCGGCAATCGGCCAATTGCGCGAGCTTACCGAGACTGCTGCCGCGTCGCCGCTGGTCCACTCCGCTCTGGGCCGCGCCTACCTTGACAAGTACTTCCTCAGTCACGAGCCTGCGTGGAGCGACAAGGCGCTGACGGAATGCGATCGCGCTCGAGCCCTCGATCCGAACTCTGTCGACGTTCTGCTGACAATCGCGGAAACGCAGCGCGTCACTGGCAAATACGATGTGGCGATCAACACTTACCAGCGCGCTTTGGCGTTGCAGCCGAACATGCCCGAGGCGGCAATCGGGTTGGCAAAGGCCGAGCAGGGAGCGAAGCGGTACGTCGAAGCCGAAGCAGCGTTTCGACGCGGAATCAGTCTGCGACCGACGTGGTGGTCGGGCTACAACGGCTTAGGTGTGCTTTATCTCACTCGCGGAAGGTTTGATGATGCAG
>QHVY01000264.1:7610-25645 GCA_003223695.1 Acidobacteriota bacterium | reverse complement strand
CTCCATCGAGATGATCGGATACGAACGCTTCAGATTCTGGTAATACGCGATCATGTCCGCGCCGGAGCGTTTCTGTCCTTCGAAGCTATAGTAACCATTACTATAGAACTCGGACGCCGCAGCGTCGAGGCCGAGGAAAATCTGCTCGCCGGCTTTGTAGCCCGCCTTCTCAATCGCGATGAGGATCAGATCCAGCGCTTCGGTATTCGATTTGAGATCTGGCGCGAAGCCGCCTTCATCGCCCACGGACGTCATGAGCTTCTTTTCGTGCAGTGTCTTCTTCAGCGAGTGAAACGTCTCGACGCCTGCGCGCAGCGCATCGGAGAACGTCTCGAAGCCGGCGGGAACGATCATGAACTCCTGCACGTCGAGATTGTTGTCCGCATGAACGCCGCCATTGATCACGTTCATCTGCGGTACCGGCAGCGTGCGCGCACCGGGACCGCCGAGGTATTCGAAGAGCGGGAGACCGGCGGCTTCGGCGGCGGCTCGAGCGATCGCCAGCGAAACGCCGAGGATTGCATTCGCGCCGAGCTTTGCTTTGTTCTGCGTCCCATCGAGCTGCTTCATCAGCATGTCGATCATGCCCTGCTCGCGCGCGTCCATGCCTTCGAGCTCATCTGAGATCGCGTGATTGACGTTGTTTATGGCCTCGAGCACGCCCTTGGCGCCAAAACGCTTCTTATCGCCGTCGCGAAGCTCGAGCGCCTCGCGCGAACCGGTTGATGCGCCCGAAGGAACGGCTGCCCGGCCGAGGGCGCCGCCGTCGAGGATGCAGTCGACTTCAATCGTCGGATTGCCGCGAGAGTCGAGGATTTCGCGCGCGAAAAGCTCGACGATTTTGAACATGGCGCGCGCATTGTACACGGCTGAATCTGGCATGCCGTCGATCACTGTTTTGTACGATGCGCAGGAAGAGCAAGTGCGTGCGGATGCGCTGGCCGAGGGCAAAAAAGTTCCGGAGCTCGTTTGTAAACAAATTGCGAGCGTGCTCGGCAAGCGGGGCCACTCGATCAAATGCCTGGCCGCGGAAGCGCCCCTCAAGAAACTCGTGCGGCAGTTGGAGGACGATGCCTCCGACCTCATCTTCAACGTCTGCGAATCCCTCGGCGGCGCGCCCGACGAAGAGCGGCGCATCGCTGCGCTTCTCGAGCTGCTGGAGAAGCGATTCACCGGATCGGGCTCGCTCGCGCTGACGCTCGCCGGCGACAAATCGCTGGCAAAAAAACTGTTCGAGTTTCACGGAATCAAATCTCCCGAGTTCGCCATCATCGCTCCCGGCGGACGCGTCGAAGGACATCCCAGCCTCGATCTGTTTCCGCTGATGGTGAAACCGACCGCGATGGATGCGTCGATCGGCATCGACGCAAGGTCAGTCGTGCACAGCGTTGACGAGGCGGTGGAGCGCGTGTTCGCCATCCACAACGAGTTTCACAATCCGGCGCTCGTCGAGCAGTACATCGATGGACGGGAAATCTACGTCTCGCTGATCGGCAATCCACCTGCGGTCCTACCGCCGATCGAGTGGGACCTGTCGAAACTGCCGCCCGAGCTGCCGCGCATCGCCGGCACGGAAGCGAAGTGGGATCATGACTTCAAGGAAGCGAAAGAGTTTGTGCCGAAGGACATCGTGGAGAATGAAGAGGTGATGACGCGAATTCGCGAGGCGGCGATCGGAGCATGGAACGCGCTGCTGATCCGCGACTATGCGCGCATCGACATGCGCCTAACACCGGACGGAGTCCCGTACGTCATTGAGGTCAATCCGAATCCGTGGCTCGACAGCAGCGCCGAGTTTGCGACGTCATCGAGCGCATTGTGGAGCTGGCGATGCGCCATCCGATTCGCGAGCGGAGCGCGATCTGAACGATCACTATCGCTCGATCGGCGGCGCCGCGGAGTTTCGGCACAAGATCGAGCGCTCCGACTTCCTCGGCATCGCCTTTCCGATCGCGACCGAGGAGAAATTCTTCGAAGAGCTCAGCGCGATTACGAAGCGCCACTTTGATGCGACGCATCACTGCTGGGCTCTCCGGCTGTTTGCTGATGCTCGCTCGCGGAGCGCGGACGCGGGTGAGCCGTCGGGAACGGCGGGGCGGCCGATTCTCTCCGCGATCGAGGGCGCGGATCTGTTCGACGTCGCCGTCGTGGTGGTGCGCTGGTTCGGAGGTGTGAAGCTCGGGACGGGCGGTCTGTCGCGGGCATATCGCGAGACGGCTGCTGAGGCGCTGCAGCGAGCAAAAATCGTTGATCATTATGTATACGATCGCGTTCGTGTCGCGGCGCCATTCGATCGAATGTCAGATGTTTACCGACTCATAGATCCGCCAGGAGCCGTGCTGATTGCAGAGCGGTTTGGCGAACCGAACGAGTTTGCGTTCGATGTGAGGCGATCGAAGCGCGAGGAATTCGTGAAGGCCCTCGCGGCCCGCCGGCTTACTCTTCTGTGACGCTCGTGTGCGCGATGCGGTCGCCAGTACGTGCACGGCCGGCGATGACCAGGGCAGCCTCGAGCAGATTCCAAACCGGAATGATCAGCGGCAGGTTGCGCACAACCGAGCGGCCATATCCGCAGCCTTCTCCGTGCGGCGTGAGGAGGCGGAGGCCCAGAATCTGCTTGCCTAACGACCTGCCGCGGTATCCGTCGCGAATCAGCAGGCCGATCAGCAGCAGCGCCAGGGCAACAACCCAGACAATCGCGATCGCCTGCACCGCCCCGCCCACCCACGCCAGCGTGTAGCTGATGATCGAGGCGGGGAGGATCAGAACGATGGACATCGACACGGCATCGACCAGGAAGGCCGCCACGCGGAGCAGCGTTGTCTGTGCAACATTCATCGCGCATTATCGTAAGACCTTCCTGCAGAGGTCCTATGCGTCCACGGCTCGTGTATTCGCTGTTCGCAGTTGCGCTTCTCGCGGGATGCGTCCCGCTGGAGGAGCGGAGCGCGCATTTCGACAGCAAGTGGCCAGCGGCAAACCTCGCCCGCCTCGAGGTCAGCGAGGTGAACGGGATGGTTAGCGTTGAGGGCGACTCGCCCAACGAGATCAGAATGACGGCTACAGTCCGCGCTCGCGGCGTACATCCGAACCCGAAGGAACCGTACGAAGGGTACTTGCGAGCGGACGTTGACGGCGACACGCTTTCCATTCGCACACGAGGCGAGCATCGGTTCCATTTCTTCGGCAAAGAGGTGCGCGTCGACTACGAGCTGCACGTTCCACCGCAGGTCGCGCTGAAGCTCGTCACGATCAATGGGAAGATCGCCACGCGTGGAATTGCTGGTGAAACGAGCGCGAAGACTGTCAACGGATCGATGGATCTCGAGACGACCGGCT
Source organism: Acidobacteriota bacterium (assembly GCA_003223695.1). GTDB lineage: Bacteria > Acidobacteriota > Thermoanaerobaculia > Gp7-AA8 > Gp7-AA8 > Gp7-AA10. The sequence goes on along the minus strand of QHVY01000264.1, from coordinate 22,306 downwards.
CGAATGAAGTGACCGCGAAGAGCGTGAACGGCCGCATTCAGGCGAAGTTCCTGAACGACTTCCATGGCGCGCAGCTCGGCACAGTCAACGGACGCGTCACCTGCGTCCTTCCGCCGACTGCTTCATTCCTCGGCGACTTCACGCAAGTGAACGGCGACTTCGAGGCCGCGTTTCCGCTGAATATTCATTCGCATCCCGGAAGCCGCCGCGTGTCGGGCGAGGTAAACGGCGGCAGATATACGCTGAAGATCAGCACAGTGAACGGCGACATCAACATCGATAACGGCGCGCCGCCACCGCCCCCACCTCCACCGCCCGCCGCCCCCGCAGCGCCGCGCACGTAACGTGGACGACAGGCAATCCTGCCTGTCAGGACAGACAAGATTGTCTGTCCTCCACTTGTATACTCGGCCTAATGCCGAGACGCGTCGCGGCGATCGCGCTTCTGCTGGTCGTCGCCGGCGCCGCGGTCGGTCCGATCCGCAGCTACGATTTTTTCTGGCATTTGGCGACCGGGCGCTGGATCGTCGAGCATCGGGCGCTTCCCGTGTTCGATCCGTTTGCGCTCGCATCGGCGCACGTGCCTTGGATCAATGGCGAGTGGCTTTGGGAAGTCGTGGCGTACGGTGTGCCCCTCACTGCGGTCTCCTGGATCAACGCGCTCTTCGTCGGTGCGATCTTCGCGACTGCGTTCTGGTTCGTGTCGCCTGATCTCGATTGGCCGATCGCGCTGCTTGTGACGTCCTTCGCGTTCGCTGGTGCCGCCGACCGGCTCGGCGTCCGGCCCGCGGAGGCCGCAGCGCTTCTGATCGTTTGCGCCATCGCGCTCCTCGGCTCGAAGCTGCCGCTGCAGCGGCTTGCGATCGCGTACGCAATCGTGACGATCATCTGGATCAACACCCATCCATCGGCGCTTCTCGCGCCCGTGCTCGCTGCAACAACGCTGATGATCGACGTTCGCCGCTGGGTCGTGGCGGCTGCGAGCGCAGTCGCGTTGCTCGTGAATCCATTTGGTTGGCGCGCGATCGCCGCGCCGCTGGAGCTCACGAGCCTCGTCAGCAGCGGTGAGTTCGTCAATGCGGAGTGGCTTCCGAGCTCGCCCGCGCTTTTTCCGCTGCTCTACGCCAGTGCAATCGCAGTAGTCGTGGCGTTTTTGTTTTCGCCGCGCAAGCGCCAGTTCCTATGGCGGGCAGAAGTTTTCGTCATCCTCGCAATTCTTGCGTTCCAGCATGTACGCAATCAGAGCCTCTACTTCGCGGCGCTACCCCTGCTGTTTCCGCCGATTCGGATACCTCGGGCCACTGCAATCCTGGCAATTGCACCCTTTGCGTGGGTCTATGCGCATACGGATCACCACACCGGAATCGACGCAGAACGTTTTCCGGTGCGCGCAGTCGCACAACTCCAGCGGAGCGGATTGCCGGGCAACATTTACAACGTCGACCAATTCGGCGGCTATCTCGAGTGGACGTTCTATCCGCAGCGGCGAGTGCTGACCGACGGCCGCAACGAACTGTTTGGAGACTTCATCACTCAGGATGCACAAGCCCGGCGGGACAGTAGAGTGTGGCACGCGCTGTTGCAGAAATATCGAATCGATCTGGCAGTGGACGAGTATCAGAGTGACCGCGTGGAGGTCGTCGATGTCGCGACGGGTGAGCGGCGCCACCTGCCGGCATCACTCGTTCGTTATCGGCGCCGCGATTGGGCGCTCATCGCCTTTGATGACGCGGCGATGGTATTCGCCCGTCGCGCCGCATTTGCGCCGGACACGATGGCGCGACGCGAGTACAGGTTTCTCGTTCCGGACGATCCGCACATCGGCTACCTCAACGATGCGATTCGCAACGCCGCGCGTGGGGAAATCGCGCGGGCGCGGCGTGAGATCGGCGACATCAATGTGGTGCGGGAGCTGGAAAGAGGGACAAAGTGATTCACCACAGAGATCACAGAGATGTCTCTGTGTGCTCCGTGCTCTCTGTGGTGAAACTCGTTAGTTGATCAATTCGCAGTCGCCCGGATCAAGCGGCTCCGCGCCCGGCCAGCGCTGCGCGAGCACGCGCTCGAAATGGGGCCGGATAACGCGCTCATAACGTTCGGCGAACTCTGGATGCAGATCGAGGATCGCTTTTCGCGCGCATTGCACGAGGCACTGGGCCTCGCGATGTGACACGGTCATGTCACTGCTGATCAGCTTGTGGGTCAGTTCGACAATCATTCGAATCCGGCGCAGACGGCGGCGCTCGAAGAACCCGGAGCGCACTTCCGGATTCGCTTGTGTTACCGATTTCGGCATGTCGATCACGCGGGGAAACGCGGGTGCGGGAGGACGCATTCCATCAAGCGTGTTCCCGATCACCATCCGCCCAGATCTCGTCCGCCATCTCCTGGTCGATGACCGATTCGTAGTAGCGGATCGCGGCGCGGCCAACCGCGCGCACGGACATGTAGTTCAGCGCGCCACCTGAGAGAGCGCCGACGAACGGGACGATTTTCGCAAGGCGTTCGCGCATAAACCGTGCGCCGATTTTCTCGGCCACAGCGCCGCCTTCGAAGGACTCGAGAGCCACCGCGATGCCCTGTTTACCGATTCCAACGCCCGACGCAAATGCGAGACACGACAGCGCTTCGTTGAAGCGCTCGCGCTGCGAGGGCTCGTGGCCGTAAATCGCCGCGATGCCGACGATGAGCCGGAATTGCTGGTAGATCAAGTACGCCAGATCGGCGCCGAGGCTGCCGATGGCCAGGAGACCGCTGGGGAGGCCGGTGAGCGCGCCTGCAGCCGCGCATCGAATCGCCGTCCGTCGCACTAGGATCATCGCGTGGTCGATTGGATGAAAATCGGGAGCTTCGGTTTTCAGCGCGGCGACGTCACGACGGATCTTCTCCGCGTCGATCTCCTCGAAGAGCGAGCGAAAGACTTCCTCGAGAACCGAGTCAGCCCGTTTTTTCAGTTGACGAACTTTTCCCATCGCTCTTCGTCTCGGTTTTCGATTCGCCTTTCGATTCGCCTTTCGATTCGCTTTTCGTCTCCGCCGGTTTGTTCGCGTAATCGGTTTTGTAGAAGCCGGAACCCTTGAACTGGATCGCAGCAGATGAAATCAGTTTGCGCACATCACCGCCGCATTTTGGACAGTGCGTGTAAAGCGGATCGGAGAACTTCTGAATGATCTCGATCCGTTCTCCACACTTCGTGCACTCGTATTCGTACAGCGGCATCGCTGGAGCTTCCTCTGTGTAAGCGAACACTGCGGGTGCAGGCGCGATTCCGCTCAGCGGGACGTCAGCGGAACAAGCTTCTCGTGGGAGTTCGCCTCGGCCGCAAACAGCGTTCCGTCACGGAAATACACCCCGGCGACGCCGCGATCGGTTGTTCGGTAGTACCACGCTTCGATTGTGCAGTCCGGGCGGTCGGTTTTTGCCGTCCATCCGGGGATCGGCTTGCCGAGAAGCCTGGCAACCTCGCGCTGCGACATGCCCTTTTCCAGCGCGAGGAGTTTCTGACGCGATACCGTCAGCCGATCGAGCGCCGCGGCGAGACCATCGAGAGCTTCGCGATTTTGCGCGTCGTCCTTGAGCACTGCGCGATAGAAGCGAATCGCGTCCTGGTATCTGCCGAGAGCCGACAGCTCGGACGCGAAGTCGAGCTCGATGCGCCGATAAACTTCGCGCGCACGAGCATGCGCCGGATAGCGCGTCACGAATGCGGCGAGTGAGTCGGCGTACAACTGCTTCTGACGCGGAGTTGCATTCGGCGACACTGCACCTTTTTTCCGACTCAGAACGTGCACCCACTCCGACGAGGTGTCGATCGTTTTGGTGCCGCCGCATGACACGATCAAGAGCACAAAAATCGCGAGAAATCGCCGCACTGGAACACAAAGTAGCACAATGTTGCTACGATATAATCGCGGCGGCCTTGCTAGCGAGCTTCAAATCACAGCACTGGGAGGATTTATGGCGGTGAGGGGCGACGACGTCGCGGGCGCAATCGACTCGCACGTTCGTGAAGCCATCGAGAAATTGGTGGGCGAAATCCGCTCCTCCGTCGAAGACGTTCGCGAAACCGTCGACCAGCAGCTCAAGGCCGCCGTGCAGAGCATGCAGGCCGACGTCAACTCGGTCACGTTTCTTCCGCACCTCAAGAAAGCGATCGCCGAGCTCGAACAAGCTCTGAAACCGGCGAAGGCGGCCGTGGCCGCGGATGCATCCAAAGTCAAGCAGGCGATGCAGGCGGTCGAGCAGGGCAAATCGCAAGTCGATGTCCTCAACGCGCTGCTCGAACAAGCGGTGCAATTTGGATCGCGCGCCGCGCTTCTGATTCTGCGCGGAGAAACCTTCAGCGGCTGGAAGGGTCTCGGATTTTCCGCGCACGGCGGCAACGACGAAACGGTGAAGCGATTCAATGCTGCACCAGGTCTGATTCCCGAGCTCGATCGCGTCCTGCGATACGAGCACGTCATCATCTGGGACGGCAATAACCTCTCCTCACGCCTCGGCGTCAGCGGATCGAAGAAAGCGATCTTGATTCCGATGGTGATCAAGGACAAAGTCGCTGCCACTGTCTACGTTGATGCGACCGAAGATGACGTCGATAACCTCGATGCCCCATCGCTCGAGCTGCTCGTGTTCACGACAGGATTGCTGATCGACACGCTGGCCATACGGAAAAAGATTCCTTCACCAAGTCTCGTCGAAGCCGGCGAATCGACCGGCGGCGTTGCGGCGCAGCCGAGAGGGTCCGAAGCGACCGTGACAGTCTCAGAGGTCGATGTTCGACCCATTCCACCGCCGCCACCCCCACGCCCAGTGGCCCCCCCACCGCCTCGGCCTGCGCCGGTTGCGGCACCGAGGCCGGCTCCGGCACCACCTCCCGCGCCGAGGCCCGCGCCCGCTGCGCCAGCGGCCAAACCGGCATCCGCTTTTGCGACCACGGCGATGCCAGCGCTTGATCTGTCGCAGAGCGGACCGATGCCTGCAATGCCTGGAGAAAGCCGCCCGAGCACGCAATATGTTCCGCCGAGCGGAGTGGGACGGGCCGCGGCTTCGTCGCCGAGCGAAGCGGGAAAGAAGCACGACGAAGCGCGGCGATTCGCGCGGCTGCTCGTGTCTGAAATCAAACTGTACAACGAAGGAAAAGTCGAGCAGGGGCGCAAGAACAAAGATCTTTACGAGCGCCTGAAGGAAGACATCGACCGAAGCCGGCAGATGTATGACGAGCGCATTGCGGAGGATGTCCGCAAATCGACGAATTACTTCTACGACGAGCTCGTGCGCATTCTCGCCGACGGCGACGCCGGCGCCCTCGGCCTGTGAATGGGGTCGGAGCTTTCCTTGTGATTTTTCTACCTCTCGGAGACATTTCAGAGGGAGAGCTCGGTGGCGCCGACGGTTTCGCTTGATTCTCTACCCGATGGAGAGATGGCGCTCAGAGCTTTCGCTTAATTTCTCTACAACATGAAGAAAAATCACAAGGAAAGCTCCGACCCCAAGGCGTACTTTTCGCAGAGACGCGTTTGAATGAAGTTCCGTCGTGGCTGGGTGTTGGCGATCTGCACGTTGTTGGGCGTGGCGATCGCCGCCGCGCTTTACTTCACCATCGGCCGCAAGGAAATTCGCCGCGAAACCTACGCTTCTCCAAAACCAGAAGCGCCGCCCGATCTGGCGAAGCTGCAGCCGCGGTTCGGCGCTGCTCTCGATGCGTTGAGACGCGGCGACGGGAATTCGGCAGCGCGGACTTTCTCCTCATTCGACTGTGGACAGCGCTCGGTCGAAGAGTACCGGCTCCTGTTTCTGGCGCACGCCTACCAAATCGCGGGCAATGCCCGAGCGGCGCGCGTCACCTTCGCCAATCTCTGGAGCCGCTCGCCGAAAATGGTCAACTGGGGCGATGCTGGCTTCGCACTTGCCGGCCTTTACAGCGACGGGGGCGCCGCAATCGCGAGACGTACCGACGATTCGGTGCCGGCGGCAACCGCGCGATGGCAAGTCATTACGACGAGTTTTGCCTCAGGCAATCTCGGCGCAGTACTCGACGCCGCCCGCGATATCGCGGTCAAGAATCCGAGGACGCAACAGGCCGGACCGGCGATCGCGGTCCTTCGCGCGCTGACATCGCTTCCGCCGGACGCGCCGATTCAGCTTCCGGCGTCACGACGTCTCGAACGCGCGGTGAGTTTGATGCGCGATGGAGACCCGGAGAACGCGCTGGCGGAGCTGAATACGTTTCCGATCACGGGCGCATTCGCACCTTTCCGGCTGCCGATCGAGCTCGATCGCGGGCTGGCGCTCAATCAATTGCATCGCTACGACGAATCGAACAGAGTGCTCGAGCCACTCGCGTCGGGTCCGTTCAAAATCGCGATCCCGGCGATCTACACCGCATCGAAAAATTATCGAGCGCTTTCCACGTCGATCAATCCAATCGTCCTGAAGACGATCATGGTGAAGCAACGTGCAGGCAACATCCGCGTGCCGGCGCACGGAAAAAAGAAAGCGTCTGTCCGGCCGCGCTATATCAACGTGAAGAAAACGATTCAGCTCGTCGATCTGGCGAAAAAAGCGCAGAAGGAGGAGTACGACCGTTTCGGGACGGAGCGCTTCAAAGATCTGCTGCGGCTACCGCTCGCCGATGAAGTTCGCATCGACGTCCTGAACACGCTCATCGCGACCGCGGAGGCGAAAAATCAGGACGATTACGAGCAGAAGCTCATCGGCGATCTCGCGAAGCTCGATCCGACCCAGGAGGCCGGCCTGCAACATTTCTGGGCGAAGGCATGGGCGGCATACACCCGCGGCGCCTACAACGGCGCGGCGGACAGTTGCGTGTTCATTCGCGACACGTACCGCAATCCGAACGTGCGACGTCAAGCGGAGTATTGGTATGCGCGCTCGATCGAGCATGTTGGAAAAAAGGAAGAAGCGGAAGCGATCTATCGCTCACTCGCCGCGGCGGCGTACGCAGATCTCGTCGTCCTTTTCTGTCAGGGACACGGCGCATCGCATCAGGATCCGCCGATCAATCCTCTGAAAATGCAGCGGCCCGACTGGCCGCAGATCGCGGAAGAGAACATGCCGCAGGAATTGCGGCTTGCCTACGAGCTCACCGCATTGAACGATGGCCGCGATGCGCGGTTGGAAATCCAGAGGAATCTCAATCGAAAAAATCAGCCGTACGCCGATGCGCTCCTTGCCGACCTATACAACTCGACCGGCGATATGTTCCTGATGATGCGCTCCGCACGGCGAGCATTTCCGGAGCTGGCAACCGTCGATCAGGACTCCGTGCCCGCATACTTTCTGCGGATGTACTACCCGACGAAATACAAGGACGACATCATCAAGAACGCGAAGGAGAACAATCTCGACCCGTATCTCGTGATGGGCTTGATTCATCAGGAGAGTTACTACAATCCGAGCGCGAGGTCGCCGGTCGGCGCTGTCGGACTGATGCAACTGATGCCGCCGACTGGGAGGCAGCTCGCGCAACGGCTGAATACGTCATCCAACCTCGAAGATCCAACGGTCAACATTCGCCTCGGAACGTACTACTTCCGCCAGCTCGTCGACATGTTCCATGGCGCGACGCTTCTCGCTGTAGCGTCATACAACGCGGGCATGGGCAACGTGATGCGCTGGCGCCGCGCCTCGCCGCGGCGTCCGCTGGACGAGTTCCTCGAGTCGATGCCGTTCCAGGAGACGCGCAACTACGTCAAACGCGTGCAGATGCTGAGCGCGTCATACCGACGGTTGACGCAGTGACGTGGAGCCGCCTCTCAGGCGGCTCGGCGCCGGCTAAGAGCCGGCGCTACGTTACGACCTACGACTTAAATTTGATCGAGCAGCCGAACGCGTGCGTCGATGCCGTTGCCACCGACCGATTTGCCAGCAGCGCGTCGAGAGCATCCGTTAGGCCGGTCTTTGTTCGCTCTTCCGGACGTGCGCTGTCATCGACGTACCCGACGTAGCGCACTACACCGGTCGGGTCAACTACGTACACGTGTGGTGTCACGCGTGCGCCGTACGCGCGGGCAATCGAGCTGTCGGCATCTTTCAAGTACGGATACGGATAGCCTTTGCTGACGGCGCGATCCTTCATATTCACGAGGGACTCCTCAGCGAATCGCGCCTCGTCGTTCGGATCGATCGCGTAGAACGCAATGCCCTTTGCCTCATACGCCTTGGCGATCTCGATGAGCCTCGGCTCGAAAGCCTTCGCGTACGGGCATTGATTGCATGTGAAAAAGACGACGGAGATTTTTCCGTCGCCGGGTTTGAACGAACAGGTCTTGCCGTCAACCGCATTGACCAGCGTAAAAGCAGGAGCTTTCGCGCCGACCGCCAGCTCGTTGGCCACGCAGGCGACGGCAAGCAGTGGCAACGCGAGAATGAGCAATTTCTTCATGGATTCCTCCTCAGTAGTTTTTTGATCTCTGCAATCGTCTTCTGACGATCGATTTTTCCTTGCCGGCGCCAGAGCTCGCGTCCGCGGCGGTCGTAGATGATCGTGATCGGGATCTCGCCGTTGAACCGCAACGCGTCCGCGAGCGCGTCACTTTTGCCACTATAGTAAAGGTTACTATAGCTGATTCGTTTCTGATCGAGGAACGCCGCGACTTTCTGCCGCGTCGCCGCTCGATCGGCAGGAATCATATCGTCGAGCGATACGCCGACGATCGACACCTGCGTGCCAAATATGTCACCGATCGCGCGCAAATCGGACATTTCTTCGACACAAGGGACGCACCACGTCGCCCACACGTTAACGACGCGCAGCGACGCCGCCGGAGCGAACGCGTCGACAATCCTGGCCGGCTCCCTGATCTCGACCAGTTTCGCCGCCGCTGACGAGCCGGCGCTAAGGCAGAAAGCCGCGAATAGTGCGAACGTGCGCATCGGCGCGGTCCACAGTGACTTCCACGGGACGATACTGCTTGTCCGTCTTCGAGCTTTCAGTGTTGTACGCGATGAGGTACTGCGATCGAAGATCCTTCTCCAGTTGCGAATAGGTTTCATCGAGCTTTTTCACATCCTTGATGAAGTAAGCCACTCCGCCCGTTTCAGACGCGAGCGCTTTCATTTTGTTAACGCCGGAAATGTCGCCGAAGCCGAGCCCAACGCCGATAAAGTACAGCGGCACGCGGGCGGCGCGAGCGTACGACAGCATCGAGTCGTAGGTGACGCGCGAGGTGGTGTCTTCGCCATCGGTGAGAATGATCAGCGCCTTCCGCCCCTGCAGCGTGCGGAAGCGATAAAGGCCGGTGATGATCGCGTCGTACAGCGATGTGCCGCCGCTCGCGTCGGGAATCGCGCGCACTTGCTCATCGAGCGAGCCGACGTCCGAGACGAACGGCGCTTCTTTCGTCGCATCGAACGAAAATCCGGCGACGAACGCGCGATCGGCCGGCTTGATGATGCGCTTCAAAAACTCGCTGGCCGCCTTGCGCGTCGCCTCCATGCGCGGCTTCATGCTGCCGGAATGATCGATGAGCAGCCCGACGGAGATCGGCAGATTCGACGCCGCATCGAAATTCGTGATTTTCTGCGGCTTCCCGTTTTCGCGAATTTGAAAATCCGTTTGCTTCAGGCCGGAGAGCGGCACTCCCGCGGAATCGGTGACGGCAACCGGAAGCTCGATCAAATTGACCTCCAGCTCCTCGTTGATCTGCGCTCCGTTGAGGAAGAGGAGATCGGAAGCCTCGTAGTTGGTGACGTCGATGACCGATGCACGCAGGAAGCGCGTTGTCGTCAGCCTGTCGTCAGGAATGTCGATCGCGTATGGCGGCCGATCCCAGGCGAAGAATTTTTTCTGATCGGCAAAAAGCGCGACGCTCTTGATCGGATTGCCCTTCGGATTCTGAATGCTGAGCTTCACGTGCGAAACGTGATCGGCAGTCTCCGTTCGCGTGATCTTCACTTCGAGTGGCGTCTCGCGCTCGTTGACGACGAACGCATCCGCATCGACGTAGCGGCCACGCTCGTCGTACCCGATCGCACGAACCTCGACTCGTTTCGGGAGTTGACCGAGGTCGAGCTCAGCGCGGTAGGGAGGAGCGTTGCGGGCCATGATTTTCTTGCCTTCGACCCAGAACTCGACGCGTTTGACCGGCGGCTTCACATCGACATCGATGATGAACAGATTGGGCGCCACATCGCGGCGCGGCGGAATGATCTTCACCGCATCGCCACCCTCGGGCACGCTCCCCTCCGCGATCACAGCTTCCGCACCGTCGGATGCGCTGGCAACGTACTGCTTATTCGTTCTTGCGATCGTGAAATGCGAGCTGCTCTTCGCGACAATGACCGGGGTCTGCTCCTCGAGCGGAATCATGAGCCGCGCCTCGATGTCCGCGTCTCCCGGCTGCAGCGTCTGAATCGCAGTCAACGATTCGCGTTGCGATGGCAGAAGGGGATAGCGAAATCGATTCACGACCTGCCCCAGCTCGGTCACCGATCCAATGATGACCAGCGGAACGCCCTGCGGCACATCCGACGGAATCGCGTATTTGAAAGTGATGCGACAGACGACGCCAGAGTCGTTGTCGCCCAGAGGATCGACGCCGATGGTGAGTTTTCGCGTCTCGTCGGCAGCGAAAGCAGCGCTGGCAACGAACAGGAGGGGAAGGAGGGCACGTTTCATCAGAAAGCGTATTGTCGTCCAAAGATGCGGGTGGCGGCGATCGTCGGCGAATCGAACAGTGGCAAAACGATGCTGATCGTGGCGCTGATTCGCCATTTTGTAACATGCGGCCTCCGAGTTGCGGCGATCAAGCACAGTCACCATCCACTCAATTACGAACGGCACGGCGACACTGCTGAATTCGAAGCCGCTGGCGCAGAACCGGTCATTTTCGCCGGAGACGAGGGCGCCGTAATCTTCACTCGCGAGGCGGTGCGCCGCATTTCATTTCGCTCGCCGGATGAGCTTCTCGGTCACCTGACAGCGGACATCGTCTTCGTCGAAGGTTTCAAGAAATACGAGGGCTGGCCGCGAATCGAGCTCGACCGAAGCAACCGGCTGTCGGTCGAAGAAGGGCTCTCGATTCTCGATAGAATCTGGGCCGAACCCTGATGGCCCGGCAGCTTCGATATCGCGCTGTGCTCTTTGATCTCGACGGCACTCTTGTCGACTCATACGCCGCGCTCGCCGACGCGGTCAATTTTGCGCGCCGCCAGCACGGCCTCGGCGATTTGGCCACAGGAACCATTCGCGAATTCATCGGCGAAGGCCTCGAGCGGTTGCTGGAACGCGCGTTCAACGGCGACGTACCACCAACGGCCACCGATGCGTTCGAGACCCGCTACGACGAGATTTGCTGTGCCCAATCTCGTGTGCTCGCCGATGTGGAAACGACGCTTGCCGCGCTGTCGCGAGACGGCGTGGCGATGGCCGTGTGCACGAACAAGCCGACAGCGTTTTCGCGAAAGATTCTCGAATTCCTGAACCTCGCGCCGTTTTTTCGCGCGATTGTTGGTCCGGATGCGGCGGGCGCAAGGAAGCCCGCGCGCCAGCATGTTCTGCGCACGCTCGAGGCGACGCGCTGTCAGCCATCCGAGGCGTTGTTTGTCGGCGACATGCCGATCGATGTCGAAGCGGCGCACAACAGCGGCATCGCGGCGGCTGTCGTGGCCACCGGCTCCTCGACCTCGTCCGCGCTGAAAGCCGCGGGAGCCGATCACTATCTCGACCGTTTGGCCGACCTCGTGGAGATCGTCCGAAACGGAGCGAGTGCGTGACGCCGAAGTATCGCCTCGTTTTCTTCGACGTCGATTCCACGCTCGTCACGATCGAAGGCATCGATATCCTCGGCGCTGGCAACCCGGAGATCGCTCGGCTGACTGAGGCAGCAATGAATGGCGAGGTGTCGCTCGATGACGTGTACGCGCGCCGTCTGGAGATGATCCGACCTACACGCGATGCCAGCGAGGCACTCGCGCAACGCTATCTCGATTCGATCGTTCCCGGCGGAGAAGAAGCGATTCACGCGCTGCGTGACGCGGGATGCATCGTCCACCTCGTCACCGCTGGCATCGAGCAGGCATTGGTCCCGCTCGCAACAAAACTAGGGGTAGCTCTTCACGCAGTGCGACTTCATTTTTCAGACACGGGCGAATATCACGATTTCGATCGGAACTCGCCGCTCACGCGAGCGCGCGGCAAAGAGATCATCGTTCGCGACGTTCGTGCGCGGACGAAGGGAAAAGCGGCGTTCATCGGCGATGGCGCGAGCGATCTGGAGGCGAAACCGGCCGTCGATCTCTTCATCGGCTTCGGAGGTGTTCACATGCGGCCGCGGGTCAGAGAGAATGCGGACGTGTTTGTCACAAGGCTTGATGACATATTGCCGTACCTGATATGAACGATTGCCGATTCTTCGTGCCTGGCCCGACATGGGTGCGTCCCGAGATTCTCGAAGAAATGACGCGGCCAATGATCGGCCACAGAAGCGCGGAGTTCAAAGATCTCTTTCGCAAAATCATCGCCGATCTCAAGCCACTCTTTGTCACGACACAGGACACGTTCGTCGCAACATGCTCGGGAACGGGCTTGATGGAGGCGTCGCTCGCCAACTGCGCGACGCGACGGGTGCTCATCACAACATGCGGCGCATTCTCCGACCGCTGGGCTGCGATCGCCGAGAGCCTCGGCCTGGAAGTCGATCGACTCGAGACGCCCTGGGGAACCGCCGTCGATCCTGACGCTCTCGCTGATCACCTGGCGAGCCGCCGCGTCCATTATGACGCCGTGACGCTCACGCACAATGAGACATCGACTGGCGTCACGAACGATGTCGCCTCGCTTGCACGCGTGATACGCGAAGGGTCATCCGACACTCTGATCCTCGTCGACGCCGTCTCGTCGCTTGCCGGGATTCCTGTCCTGTTCGACGAATGGGGCCTCGACGTCTGCTTCGCGAGTGTCCAAAAAGGAATTGCACTGCCGCCGGGCATCACGGTCGTTGCCGTTTCGCAGCAAGCGCTCGCGCGCGCCGCAAAGACACCGTATCGCGGCACCTATTTCGATTTTCTGCAATTCAAGAAACACGCGGACACTGATGGCGTGCCGACCACGCCTTCGATTCCGCATTTCTACGCGCTCGCTGCGCAGCTCGATGCAATCCTGCGGCGCGAAACGCTCAACGCACGATTTGAGCGGCATGAAGCGATGCGAGATCTGACGATCCTTAAGACATCGACATATGCGAAGCTCGCATCCGATCCCAAACATGCCTCGGCCACGGTCACCGCGCTCGCGCCGGTCAAAGATCCCGAATTGATCCGATCGGAGATGAAAAAGCGCGGCTTCACGCTCGGCAGTGGTTATGGCGATTGGAAAGCGTCGACGTTTCGCATCGGACACATGGGCGACATTCCGCTGGCATCGCTGGAGACAATGCTGGATGTGTTGACTGAGGTGGCGAGGACATGAGAGGCAAATCCCCTCACCCGGCCCTTCGGGCCACCCTCTCCCGGGGGGAGAGGGCTCTCGCAGCGGACGGGCCTTCTCCCACCGGGAGAAGGTGCCGCGAAGCGGCGGATGAGGGGCGGCGATGAGCGCAACGCATCGCGTGCTGGTCACCGACACGCTCGCCGACTCCGGCCTGGCGATTCTTCGCGCCGCCTCTGACGTCGATCTCGATTACCGCGCCGGCTTGAAAGGCAACGAGCTACTCCAGGCGGTCTCGAAATCCGACGCGCTGATCACGCGCAGCGGCACCGCGGTCACCCGCGAGTTGGTCAATGCCGGCAGGCGCCTGCGCATCGTCGGGCGGGCGGGGGTGGGGCTCGACAACGTCGATGTCGACGCGTGCACCGAGCGCGGGATTCTAGTCATCAACGCGCCGACCGCGAACATCCTCTCCGCGACCGAGCACACGATGGCGATGCTGCTCGCGCTCTGCCGCAACATTCCGGCGGCCGATGCGAGCGTCAAGCGCGGTGAATGGGTGCGATCGAAGTTCATGGGATTCGAGCTGAGCGGCAAGACCCTTGGCATCATCGGACTCGGACGCATCGGCACGCGCGTTACCACGCGCGCGCGAGCGTTCGGAATGCACGTCATCGCCTACGATCCGTACATCGCGCCGACCGTCGGCGAAAAAGTCGGCGCGGAAATGGTCTCGCTCGACGAGCTTCTCGCGCAGGCGGACGTGATCACGGTGCACACGCCGCTGACAGACGAGACTCGCGGCATGCTCGGAGCCGCAGAAATCGCGAAGATGAAGAATGGCGCGATCGCCCTCAATATCGCTCGCGGCGGCATTTGGGAGGAGCCCGCCCTCGCCGACGCGCTCAAGAGCGGCAAAATCGGCGGAGGGGCAATCGATGTCTACGAAGAGGAACCTCCCGCAAAAGATAATCCATTATTACGACTAGATAATGTGATACTTTCCCCACACATCGGCGCGAACACGATCGAAGCGCAGGATCGCGTCGCCGTGCAGACGGCGGAGATGGTCGTCGATGCGTTGCGCGGCTCGATCTTCGTCTCGGCGGTCAATCTGCCGTTCGAAGGGCTCGCCGATGCCGACGCCGCGCCGCTCATCGATCTCGCGGAAAAAGTTGGCCTGTTCACCGCGCAAATCACGAGCAGCCCGGTCACGCGCGCCGCAGTCGAGCTGTGGGGGATCGACGAGCGGCTGCTGAAGATCATGTCGGTGGCGTCGCTCAAAGGCCTGCTCACGCCGCGCCTCGCC
>QHVY01000264.1:6360-7587 GCA_003223695.1 Acidobacteriota bacterium | reverse complement strand
ACCGCGGCATCGCGATCAGCGCTACCACCCACCCGGTCCCGCTCGATTACAACAACCTCGTGACGTTTCGCGCGGCGTCGGAGCGCGAAGAAACCTGCGTCTCCGCTACTCTTTTTAGCGAAAAGAATCAGCGGATCGTCTCGGTCAACAACTTCCGCGTCGAGTTCAAGCCCGAAGGGAATCTGATTTACGTGATCAACAAAGACGTGCCCGGCGTCGTCGGTAAAGTCGGCACCATCCTCGGCGATCGCGAGATCAACATCGCCGAGTACAACCTGGCGCGCAAAGCGAGCGGAGGAAAAGCGATGGCCATCATCACTGTCGACTCGCCGCTCGATCCCGAGACCTTGAGTTTTCTGCGCTCGTTCAAGGAGATGGAAGAGGTCAAGCAGGTCCGTTTGTGATGCAGTACCGTGAGCTCGGCAGAACGGGGATCCGCGTGAGCGCCATCGGCTTCGGCGGTTGGGCGATCGGAGGTGCGGCGGAAGCGTCCGGTGCGCCGCTCGGCTGGGGGCGAACATCGGATGATGAATCGCTCGCAGCGATCCGCCGCGCGCGCGAGCTCGGAGTCACGCTCTACGACACGGCCGATTCCTACGGCTTCGGCCGCAGCGAATCGCTGCTGGGCATCGTCCTTTCGCGATATCGGCAAGAGCGGCGAGCTTAAGAAAGATTTCTCGCGGCAGCATATTTTTCACGCCGTTGATGGATCGCTCAAGCGGCTGCGAACCGACTACATCGATCTTTATCAAATGCACAATCCGACGATCGAGGAACTGCGCCGCGAAGAAATCCAGGAAGCGATGGAGCGGCTGCAGGACGCCGGCAAAATTCGATTCTGGGGAGTCTCGGTATCGACGCCGGAAGAGGGCATGGAAATCATGCAGCGCGGATGGGCGCACGCGCTCCAGGTCCTGTACAACATCCTCAATCAAGCCCCAGCGCAGGCACTCTTCCCGGTGGCGAAGGAAAAAGGCTACGGCATCATCGCGCGGGTGCCGCTCGCATCGGGCCTGCTGACAGGGAAGTTCAGGATCGATTCGCTTTTCGCGTCAGATGATGTGCGCCAAAACTTCCTGACGCCGCGGCGGCTGCAG
Source organism: Acidobacteriota bacterium (assembly GCA_003223695.1). Classification (GTDB taxonomy): domain Bacteria; phylum Acidobacteriota; class Thermoanaerobaculia; order Gp7-AA8; family Gp7-AA8; genus Gp7-AA10. Next base: position 6,490 of record QHVY01000264.1, on the reverse strand, counting down.
GAGGCTATCGAGCGGGTCGACGAGGCCAAGTCGATCATCGGCGGTGCGGCCAAGAACCTGGCCGAGGGAGCGTTGCGTTTCGTATTGGCCGATGAGGCGGTCTCATCCACGATCCCCGGCGCCCGCAATC
>QHVY01000264.1:3374-6319 GCA_003223695.1 Acidobacteriota bacterium | reverse complement strand
AACTTCTATCAGAGACACGGGATCCGGCTTTGATGTCATTCCGCGAGGTTCCAACGTAGCGCCGACTCTCAGTCGGCGCGCGAGCCGGCTGGAGAGCCGGCTCTACGTTTCAAACATGCTCGGGATGACAAAAGGGTCGCGAAGCGTTCTAAGTTCGAATATGCCGTCGCGCACAATCGCCATTCGCGGCGCGAGGACGCACAATCTCAAGAACATCTCGGTCGATATTCCCCAGCGGCAGCTCACCGTTCTGACCGGGCCCTCGGGATCGGGAAAGTCGTCTCTTGCCTTCAACACCCTGTATGCCGAGGGACAGCGGAGGTTCGTGGAGTCGATGTCGACCTACGTCCGGCAGTTCCTCGAGCGCATCGATCGGCCGGACGTCGACGAGATCGAGGGCATCCTTCCGGCCATCTCCATCGAGCAAAAAAACTCGGTGAAAAACGCGCGATCGACCGTCGCCACCGCCACCGAGCTCGCCGATCACATCCGCCTCTTCATGACCTACTGCGGCGAGACGACATGTCCCGATTGCAACGTGCTTGTGCGCAAGGAAAGCCCTGAGTCGATCACCACCACCATTGCGGAGCAACTCGCAGGGAAACGCATCGTCGTCCTGGCGCCGATTTTCTTCGACGCGATGAATCGCGACGAAGTGCTGCGGCAGCTCATCAAGGCCGGCTACTTCCGCATCTGGGTGGACGGCGAAGTGCGCGACATCAAAGAGGTCGACCTCACGTCGTCAACGTCGCTCGAGTTGGTCATCACGCGGGCACGTGTCGACTCCGAAAAACGATCGCAGATCACCGAAGCGATCGAACAGGCGTTTGAAGTCTCCAAAGGCACGGTGAATGTGCTCGAGGAGACCGGCGAGGGGTGGGCCAGTCACCGATTCACGTCACGATTTGCGTGCAATAAGTGCGGTACGGAGTTTCTGGAGCCATCGCCGCAGCTCTTCTCGTTCAATTCGCCCCTCGGCGCATGCACGAATTGCCAGGGCTACGGCCGGATCATCGGCATCGACATGGAGAAAGTGATTCCCAACCGGGCGCTACGGCTCGATGAGCTGCCGGTTGCGCCGTGGAACTCACCGGGATACGAAGACTGCTATGAAGACCTCGAGCGTGCAGCGAAGAAGTATGGCTTACGGCTCGACGTGCCGATCAACGAGTTAAAGCAGAGCGAATGGGACCTGCTCTACAACGGCCGCGCAAAGTGGTACGGCATCAAAGGCTTCTTCGAGTGGCTGGAGACCAAGAAGTACAAGATTCACGTGCGAGTGAAACTGGCGAAGTACCGCAGCTACGAGCCGTGCCCGCACTGCCATGGCTCGCGATTGAAATCGGCAGCGGACAACGTGAAGTTTCGCGGCCGCACGATTGCCGATCTCTTCGCGATGGACGTGAAATCGGGTCGCCGTTTCTGGGAGTACCTGCCGATGTCGAAGCAGGAGGAGGCGATCGCCGGACATCTGCGTCGCGAGATCGTGAATCGGCTCGTGTACCTCGACGAAGTCGGTCTGTCGTATCTCACGCTCGATCGGCAGACGCGCACGCTGTCGGGCGGCGAATCGCAGCGCATCAATCTCGCCGCTGCTCTTGGGAGCTCGCTGACGGAAACGATGTACGTGATCGATGAGCCAACCGTCGGCCTGCACGCGCGCGACAGCGAACGGCTGCTCGCGGTGCTTCGACGCCTGAAGAACGCAGGCAATACCGTCATCGTGGTCGAACACGATCCGACGATCATCGCCGGCGCCGATCACACCATCGACCTCGGGCCGGGGGCGGGGGAGCTGGGGGGAGAAGTGGTGTACGAGGGAGTGCCCAGTGCCGAGTGTAGCGGCGGGCTTCAGCCCGCCGGCGGCCTAAAGGCCGCCGCTACACAGAACGGCGCACTCACCATCCTCGGCGCGCGCGAGCACAATCTGAAGAACTCGTCGCGATCACCGGCGTCTCCGGATCGGGCAAGTCGACGCTGATTCGCGACTGTTTGTACAACCGCTATCAACGCGAGTATCGCGGCGTCAGCGGAGTCGAGGTTGGCAAAATCACGGCCCTGCAGGGCGTCGAGCAGATCTACGACATGCAGCTCGTCGATCAGTCGCCGATCGGCCGGTCGACACGTTCGAATCCGGCAACGTACGTCAAAGCATGGGACGAAATTCGAAAGCTGCTGTCGGAAACCACTGCGGCGAAGCTGAACAGCGTCACGGCGGGCATGTTCTCGTTCAACACCACGGGCGGACGCTGCGACACGTGTGAGGGTGCAGGGACGGTCAGCATCGATATGCAGTTTCTCGCGGACGTGGAAGTGGTCTGTGACAAATGCGGCGGCCGCCGGTTCAACGAGCAGGTCATGAAAGTCACGTATCGCAACAAGAACGTGGACGACATTCTGAACATGACTGTCGACGAGGCCACGCGCTTCTTCGTAGACAAGCGTGCCATTCTCAAGAAGCTCGCTGCACTGCGTTCCGTCGGCCTCGGCTACCTGCGACTCGGGCAGTCGACCGATTCGCTTTCCGGCGGCGAGGCGCAGCGGCTGAAGCTGGCGTCCTTTCTTTCCGAACACGCGAAGGGCGAAGCTGGCCGCCTCTTTCTCTTCGATGAGCCGACAACCGGTCTGCATTGGTCGGATGTGGCGCAATTGATCAAAACGTTCCGCGATTTGATCGACCGTGGCAACTCGGTCGCGGTCATCGAGCACAACCTACAGCTCATCGAGGCCGCCGATTACGTAATCGATCTTGGACCCGAGGGGGGCGACGGCGGCGGAGAAGTCGTGGCGGTGGGCACTCCGGAAGAAGTGGCCGGGAATCCGCGGTCCATCACCGGGCGCTATCTGGCGGCGAGCGCTATCGACCTGCGGGAAAGTCGAAGATAAGGTCGAGAATCCACGCGGTCCCCTGGCGCCGCGGCTGTGAGGGCACTGAGACGTTCGTA
>QHVY01000264.1:0-3339 GCA_003223695.1 Acidobacteriota bacterium | reverse complement strand
CGCGATGTAGATGCCGGCGGGAAGGGCTCCTCGAATCGCGCCCTTCCACTGTGGTGGGACAGCGAGAGTGGTAAGAGCGTCATTTGCCTCTGCGAGTGTCAGCCGGCGAGCGCGCCGGCGTGAATCGGAGATTCGGATAGTGCCGGCAGTGAAATTCGCTTCGACAGTGACGATCGAATTCGCTGGGATGTCGACATTCATTCGCAGCGTCGATGTGCCGCGAGTCACAGCAAGAGGATATTGACCCGCCGGTACCGCGTCGACTGTCGTCTCAGTGTGCTTCTCTCCTAACGTGACGCTGCAGTCCTCCGGAACACAAACGATATGCAGCGAGCTCGGTTCATCCGAAGCGACAAGTTTCCTTCGAAGACCGAGAGGCGAGAGTGTAACGTCCCGTGTCTGACCTGATTCGATCGTTACGTCGAACGATCCCTCGCGGCCGTCGGACGATCTGACGACGACGTGATGCGAGCCGGGGTTCACATCGATGATTTTTCCTCCGACGTCCGCGGTGGTCAGGCCGGTCGCTGCGCCATCGACAATGACTTCGAAGCCTGGGCTCATGTGCACAAACAGGCGGCCGGGCGCCTGCGCAGCCGACACAACGGCTAGAAACAGCGCGGCAACCAGCGTTTTCACTGTGGCCACATGATACCGCTACAATGGCCCGCTCGATGCAGGCGTGGAGGATCGCATGAGCGTTTCCGTTGGCCCGCAGGAATACCCGGATATTGCGCATCCGGAAGTCGATATTGTCCCGCCCATCGCTTTCGAGCCGTACATTCCCGCAGCCACGACGTTGCGAGAACTGACGCCGATCCCCGTGATCATGGGGACGATTCTCGGCGCGATCTTCGGCGCTTCGTCGCTGTACCTTGTGCTGAGAGTCGGCTTGACCGTCAGCGCGTCGATTCCGGTGGCGGTCATTTCCATCACTCTGTTTCGCATCCTCTCGAAATTCGGCCTGCGTGACGCGACGATCCTCGAGAACAACATCGTTCAAACCGCAGGATCGGCCGGAGAGTCCATTGCCTTTGGCGTCGGCGTGACCATGCCGGCCATTTTGATTCTCGGCTTCGATCTGGAATTCACGCGGGTGATGCTGGTCGCCGTTCTCGGCGGACTGCTGGGCATCCTGATGATGATTCCATTGCGCCGGGCGTTGATCGTCGCTCAGCACGGCCTTCTGAAATATCCGGAGGGCACCGCATGCGCCGAGGTGTTGAAGGCGGGCGCGTCGCAGGAGTCGCGCGACGCGGCGTCCGAGGCTGCCAAGCGCGAGATGGAAGCGTTAGGCGGCGCGACCACCAGCGCGAAGACAATCTTCACCGGCTTCGGTATCGGCCTCGTTTACAAGAGCGTCATGGAGGCCTTTCGTGGGTGGAAGGACACGCCGGAGAAGGTGTTTGGCCCGCCATTTGACGCCGGCTCGATCTCCGCAGAGATTTCTCCTGAGCTCCTTGGCGTCGGCTACATCATCGGGCCGAGGATTGCGTCGATTATGTGCGCGGGCGGCGTGCTCGCGTATCTCGTGCTGATTCCGGCAATCAAGTATTTCGGCGCCGGCATCGCGACGCCGCTGGCTCCAGAGACCAAAGCGCTGATTCGAGACATGAGCCCGGGAGCGATCCGCAACGCATACGTGCTGTACATCGGCGCCGGGGCGGTTGCGGCGGGCGGGATCATCAGCGTGGCGAGATCGCTGCCGATCATCTGGCACGGCCTCAAAGGCGGTTTGCAGGATTTCCGCGGCGGCGCCGCAGCGCGAGAGGGGATGCAAAGAACGGATCAGGATCTGTCGATGAAATTCGTGCTCATCGGCATCATCGCTCTCGTCGTTGCGATCGCCTTCTCCAATCCGCTGTACGTGGGCGGCACCGGCTTCGCGGCGCGAGTTGCAGCGGCCATCCTCATCATCATTTTCGGATTCCTCTTCGTCACCGTCTCATCGCGCCTGACGGGCGAGATCGGCTCCTCCTCGAATCCGATTTCCGGCATGACCGTGGCGACTCTTCTGCTCACCTGCCTCATCTTCGTCGTCCTCGGTTGGACCGGCAGCAACTACTTCGTGACCGCTCTGTCGATCGGCGGCATCGTGTGCATTGCCTCATCAAACGGCGGAACGACTTCGCAGGACTTGAAGACCGGCTTTCTCGTCGGCTCGACGCCGCGAAATCAGCAGGTGTCGATCCTCATCGGCGCGCTTTTCTCGGCGATCATTCTCGGCCCGATTCTTCTAGCGCTGCACAAAGCCGGATCGGTTTATGTCCCGGTGCAGAATCCGCCGAAAGGGTTCACTGCCGGACGAGCGAACGCGAATGAACACGTCGACGTGTCGCAGTTGCACACGCGTGAGCGTTTGGCAGGCCCGCAGGCGAACACGGACCAAACCGAATATTTCGTCTGGCACCGGCAGGATGCGAGCGGCGGCAACGCAGAAAAATATCTCGTCGACGCAAACGGACGCCTCGCGTACTTCGTCGATCCCGGCATCAACGGCGCGTTCAAGAGTCTGCCGAACGGCGAAAAGCTGACGAAGTTCGACGCGCCGAAAGCGACGCTGATGTCGTACATCATCAAGGGCATTCTCGGCGGAAAGCTGCCGTGGGGCCTGGTGCTCCTCGGCGTGTTCATCGCCATCGTGCTCGAGATGTCGGGGATTCCTTCGCTCGCATTCGCCGTCGGCGTCTACCTCCCGCTGTCTTCGTCATCGCCGATTTTCATCGGCGGTCTCGTGCGGCTGATGGTCGATAAGTGGATCGCCAGGAAATACGCGGGAATGAATCTCACCGAAGAACAGCTCACGGCCGAAGGCGACAAGAGTCCGGGCGTTCTGATGGCGTCGGGCTACATCGCCGGCGGCGCGATTGCCGGAATCGTCATCGCCTTCCTCGCCGGGGTGCCGGCCATGTCAGGATTCAATGACAAAATCGAGAAGCTGTCGGCGCAGAATCCGTTCTTCACCGGAGGGACCGCCGATTGGCTCGCGCTCGTTCCTTTCGCCATTCTCATCGGGCTCCTCTACCTGACGGGGCGGGAGGTCATCCTCGCGCACAGGCAGGTCAGAATCTGATCGGCTATCCTTAGCGGATATCCGGTCCAATGCTTAGCTGCTCGGTCGTCTTCGCGATCGATGCCTCGTCGCGCGCGAGCAAGGCTCGGCGCGAGGGCGAGAGCCTCAAAACCGCCCTCGACGCTCTCGGCCGGCTGGTCGCTGAATTGCGATCGCGCGGCGACCCAGCGCCCAAAGTCGCACAGGAAATCCCGAAGCCCGCGGCGCCCGCGCCCCAGCCACCACCACCCAAACCCGCCCCCACACCGGTCGCGGCGCCTCCACCT
>QHVY01000435.1:2473-4073 GCA_003223695.1 Acidobacteriota bacterium | reverse complement strand
TCTGCGGTGGACGCAGTCGATACTGGAGGCCTTCTCACGGATTGAGGGACTTACGCGCGAACGCCGCCGCGTCGGCACGTGGTTCAACGCGTTTGGAGGTACCTTCGCGCCGGTCATGAAGATCGCAGGGTGGAGATTTGATTAGTGCCCAGTGCCCAGTGCCGAGTGCCGAGTGCCGAGTCGAAGGCTAGAAAGTTGCACACTCGGCACTCGGCACTAAGCACTCGGCACTATGAGTCAGTACATCGTCCGCCGGTTTTTACAGATGATCCCCATCGCATTCGGAATCCTGACTCTCGTCTTCTCGCTAATTCATCTGATTCCCGGCGATCCGGCGCGGCAGATCGCCGGTGAAAACGCCCGGCCGGAAGACATCATCGCGGTCCGCAAAGCGCTTGGCCTCGATCAGCCGCTATGGACGCAGTACATCACGTACGTCTCGCACGTGATCCGCGGCGATTTCGGGCGCTCGTTTCAGACGAATGAAGCGGTGAGCAAACAAATTGCCGAGCGTTATCCGGCGACGATTGAGCTCGCGTTCGGAGCGATGGCCGTCGCTCTCATCGTCGCCTTCCCTCTGGGCATCATCTCCGCGATCTATCGAAATTCGTGGATCGACAACGTGGCCCGATTTTTTGCGCTGATCGGCGTTTCGATGCCGAGCTTCTGGTTCGGACCGCTGCTCATCATCGCCTTCGCCATCAATCACACCTGGTTTCCGGTCTCCGGACGCGAGGAAGGTCTGCGCTCGCTCGTTCTGCCGGCAGTCACGATGGGGCTCGCGCTCGCGGCGATCCTCACACGCATGATTCGCGTCAGCCTCGCCGAGGAGTTGACGCAGCTCTATGTGACGACGGCGATTGCGAAAGGCGCCACGCGGGCGAAGGCGATCTTCCGACACGCGCTGAAGAATGCGCTGATTCCGGTCATCACCGTGCTCGCGCTGCAATTCGGATCGCTGCTGACGGGCGCAATCATCACCGAGCAGATTTTTTCGTGGCCCGGACTGGGACGCCTGCTGATCACGTCGATTTCCAATCGCGATTATCCGCAGGTGCAGGCGTCGATCCTGGTGATCGCATTGACATACATCATGGTGAACTTCTTGAGTGATCTCTTATATGGAGTGGTTGATCCGCGAATCAAGCTGGGGTGAACGTAGCGCCGGCTCTCCAGCCGGCGCGAACCGGCTGAGAGCCGGTTCTACGTTTGGAACGGGATGAAGATCTTCAAGCGCCTCCTCCGCAACTTCGCGTTCACGTTCGGTCTGATTCTGACGATCGCCCTGGTGATCGTGGCGATAGCGGCGCCGCTATTCGCTCCGTACGATCCAGATCTGCAGGAGACCTCGCGCCGGCTCGAGGCGCCTTCGAAGCATCACCCGCTCGGCCTCGATGACCTCGGACGCGACGTCTTGTCGCGCATCGTGTGGGGCGCGCGCGTTTCGCTCCGCGTCGGTTTCAGCGTTGTCATCATCGCCTCGCTCATCGGCGTCACCCTCGGTGCGATCTCTGGCTACTTCGGCGGCATCGTCGACACGCTGATCATGCGCCTAACAGACATCCTTCTCGCATTTCCGGGGATTCTTCTGGCTATTGCG
>QHVY01000435.1:0-2361 GCA_003223695.1 Acidobacteriota bacterium | reverse complement strand
AATCGCCGCGCGTGATCATTCGTCATGTGCTGCCGAACGTCATCAATCCTGTCATCGTGATGGCCACCCTCGGCCTCGCCGGCGCAATTCTTTCCGAGGCTGCGCTGTCATTTCTCGGACTGGGAGTGCAGCCGCCGACGCCGTCATGGGGCGCCATGCTCACCGCTGGCCGCCGCTATCTCGGCCTCGCAAATCATCTGGCGATCTTCCCCGGCGCCGCAATCATGGCCGCGGTGATGGGCCTCAACTTCCTCGGTGATGGCCTCATCGATGCGCTCGATCCGAAGTATCGGAAGCAGATTGGGTGAACACCACCACCGCCCTCGCCGGCCCGTCGCGGAATGTGCGCCACGGCGCAAATCCGTGGGCGCGCAGCGAAGCTACAATGTCCGGATGATCGAGATCGGACTCGTACACCGCCGCTGCGTCTGCGCCGGGAAGCAGCCGATCGAGATTGGCCGGCGGCGTGCCGAGCTCGCGCAGTCCGATATCCGATCGAAAGTAGAGCTGGCCGCCGTAAGCCCAAAGCTGCGACGCGGCGACCGTTTTGATACGCGGATCGGATGAGAGCACGCGCGCGGCGTCGACAGCGGGCATCGATTTGTGCGCGAAGTAGCGCAGGCCATGGAGATCCCAAATCAGCGAGATGACAAGCAACGACATCGCCCATTTGCGGCTTCGCTGATACAGAATCGCGAAGCCGATCCCGGCGGTGATCGCCAGAAACGGAATCGCCGCCTGCAGATAACGCAGCTCTTTGTGCTTCACGACCGAAAGCGCGATGAGCGGAACGACAATGAAGCTCCAGCGGGCCTGCCGCCGCGCGAAATAGAGCAGCGGCAGCAGTGTCGGCGCGGACCAGCGAACGATGTTCAATAAATACCAGAGCGGCGATTGATACTTCACGCGCGAGGCGAAATCGGGCTCGACCAGCGTCAGGCGCGCGAATTTGATCACGCTGGAGAATGGGGTGCCCCAAGTGATCCAGTCGTAGATTCCGACGACTATAGTAATAGAAACTATAGTGCCGAAAATTAGTGCGGCGGCGGGCTTCAGCCCGCCGATCGGCGGCCTGAAGGCCGCCGCTACACAGATTAGAAGCGGAATTAGAAAAACGATCTCGCTGAACCGATCGGCAAACGCGAGTCCCACGAGCGCGCCGGCGAGAAACGGATAGCGATCGACGATCAGCGCCGCCGCAACAATGCACGCCGTTGCCAGCGTCCTCGGATACACCGTGCTGCCGAAGCCGAGCGGGATCCAGTGAAGAGCGAAGAAGAAAGCGGCGGCCGGCGCGGCGCTCTCATCGCCGCTCCACTTCAGGGCAAGGCGATGAACGAGCCAGATCGTCAGAGCCGTCAGCGCGATGAACGGTATCGCCGCCGCCAGCAAACCTCCGACGAATACGAACGGCGCCACGAGAAAATCGGGGACGAACAGATTGCGCACATCCCACGGCTGGTACGCCAATCCCTTCGCCCGCCGCATCGCCTCGGAGAGAACTTCCACGTCGTCGCCCGAGAGAAATCCGTAGAAGCGAATGGCCAGAAAAATTTGAATGAGGACAACGGCGGCGATGAGCCAGTGGAGGACAGACAATCTTGTCTGTCCGGACAGGCAGGATTGCCTGTCCTCCACTTTACGCATTCCCGATCATCGCCAGAAACTCATCCTCGCTCAACACCTTAACGCCGAGCGATTTTGCTTTCTCCAACTTCGATCCGGCCGCCTCACCGGCCACTACATACGACGTTTTCGCCGAGACCGAGCCCGCCGCTTTGCCGCCTTCACGCTCAATGAGGCGATGAATCTCGTCGCGCGAGAATTTTGTCAGCGTGCCGGTAATGACGACAGTCTTGCCGGCGAGCGCCGATCCCGTCGCGGCGGCGACGAACTGCGGTCTAACGCCGAGGCGTTTCATTTTTTCGATGCGCTCGCGATTTGCGGGAACCGAGAAGTAAAACGTAATCGCCTCGGCCACTTTCGGCCCGACCTCCGTCACTTCCAGCAAATCCTCGGTCGTCGCGTTCATGAGCGCGTCAATGGATTGCAAATGATCGGCGAGTAGCTTCGCCGCGCGCTCGCCGATCATGCGAATGCCGATCGCATAGATGAATCGATGCAACTCGGCAGTTTTCGATCGCTCGATGTTGTCGATGAGTTTCTTCGCGGACTTCTCTCCCTTGCGCTCCAGAGCCGCGACCTTGTCGACCGTCAATTCGTAGAGCGAGGCGTAATCAGTCACCAGCTTCGCGTCGAGCAACGCCTGCACGGTTTGCCAGCCGAGTCCTTCGATATCCATCGCCTTGCGCGATCCGAAGTGTGTGATGGACTGCAGCACGATCGCCGGACAGCCCTGGT
>QHVY01000263.1:8857-10499 GCA_003223695.1 Acidobacteriota bacterium | reverse complement strand
GCGCAGTCGATCTTGACGAAGATTCAAAACCTACTCGCGCTCGATTACCCCGGAGACCGCATTGAGATCCTCGTTGGCTCCGATGGATCGACCGACAGCACTGCCGAAAAACTTCTGACGATCTCTGACAACCGCGTTCGTGTTTTCAATTTCCCACAACGTAGAGGCAAACCTGCAGTCCTGAATACCTTGGTGCCAAAAGCGAAAGGGGACATTGTGGTTCTCGCAGATGTGCGGCAGAGATTCGAGAGCGAGGTCTTGCGCGCGTTCGCACGATCATTTGCGGACCCGCAAATCGGTGCTGTCAGCGGCGAAGTGGTTCTGACGACCGAAAGTGGAACCGCGGTCAGTGAAGGTGCAGGTCTGTACTGGCGATATGAGACGTTTATCCGTTCGCGAGAATGCATGATCGATTCAACGATTGCAGTGACGGGACCGATTTATGCGATTCGCCGGACGCTGTTTGAGCCGATTCCGCCAGACACGATCGTGGATGATCTCCTCATACCACTTCGGATCAGCCGCCGTGGATATCGTGTAATCGTCGAGCCCGAAGCCCGCGCGATCGATTCCGCGTACGCCACTGCCAGCCAGGAATTCACGCGAAAGGTGCGCACTCTCGCCGGCAATTTCCAGTTGTTTGCCCGTGAACGCTGGCTGTTGAATCCATTCCAGAACCGCCTGTGGTGGGATCGCCCTTGTCGTTTTGAACGTGGCGCTGCTCGGCGAATCTGCCTTATACGAATTCACAATGGGCACGCAGATCGTCTTTTATGCCGGTGCGCTGGCCGGATGGGTCCTTCCGCGCGATTGGAAGAAGCCTTTCATCATCACCTTTCCGTTCTTCTTCTGTCTGATGAGCTGGACGACAGTGCTCGCCTTTCTTCGATCGATCACAGGGCGACAGCCGGTTACTTGGCAAAAGGCGACGGCCAACAGCACATCGAGATGAATATGCCGCGAGAGTTTCTGAACGGATTTGTTCTAGCCTTTTCTCTCCTGATTGGACCGGGCCTATGGGCATCGTGTTACGGCAGGTCTGTGGCGGTTACGGAGTTACCGAATCCGCTTGACGACGATCGTCCGCCCGGCAGCCCACCTGAGTTGCCTCGGGCGGAGGTGCAGTTGCCGGGCGCTGGGACTTCGGGTGTCGTACGCGTTGTCGCAAACAGCGACGACTTTCAGTCCGCCATCGATGATGCAAAGCCAGGAGATGTGATTGCGCTGCTGCCCGGCAGTGTCTACAGAGGTTCCCTGACCTTGCCCAAGAAGGAGGGAGACGAATGGATCACGATCCGCACCAATGTACCCGACGGAACTTTTCCAGTTCGGGGAACGCGCGTCGGCCCTTCTGACGCACGGATGATGCCCGTGATCGAGTCTGATGACGAATCCGCGATCCAGGCAGAAGCCGGAGCGCATCACTATCGATTCATCGGTATCGAAATCCGTCCGAAGGCTGGTGTGTACATCAGGAACCTTGTCCTTTTGGGCGTCGGTGCTAACACAGTCGAGGACTTGCCTCACCACTTGATCTTCGAACGCTGTTATGTGCACGGTGATGCCAATGTCGGCGGCCGGCGTGGAATCGCGCTGAATACACGCGATGCCGCAGTCGTTGACTCGTATTTTTCAGATTTCA
>QHVY01000263.1:0-8751 GCA_003223695.1 Acidobacteriota bacterium | reverse complement strand
TTGGTGGCAGCGATCCGGCCATCATCAATCTGGTTCCATCCGATATCGTCATTCGAAATAACCACCTTTCGAAGCCACTCAGCTGGCGCAATAGTCACTGGACCATCAAGAATCTGTTTGAATTGAAAAACGCACGCCGTGTTCTTATCGAGCACAATCTTTTGGAGTACAACTGGCCTCAGGCACAGAACGGTTACTCAATTGTGTTTACGCCTCGGAACCAGGACGGCGACTCACCATGGTCCATGGTTCGCGACATCACGTTCCGAAACAATCTCGTCCGACACGTCTCATCCGGCATGAACATCCTGGGCACGGACGACATCCATCCGAGCCAACAGACCAAGCGGATTCTCATCCGTGACAATGTCTTCGATGACGTTAGCAACGTCAATTGGGAAGGCTTCGGCAATGTCTTTCAGATTCTTAGCGGTGCTGCCGATATTACAGTGGACCACAATACCGCATTTGAAACCAACGCTGTTCTTGTCGCCTGCGGAGAGCTGAACCACGGCTTTACGTTCACGAACAATATTGTTCTGAATGCTGTATACGGCGTGGGCGGGGACAACTATTATGGCGATCCCGCTGGCGCCCTCAGTTCATATTTTCCCGGCGCTGTGTTTCGAGCCAATGTGATCCAGGGCGGCCGCGCGTCTGACTATCCCACGGGAAATTTTTTCCCGGATTCAATGAGCAATATTGGATTCGCAAATTATGCGGGAGGCGATTACCGCTTGCAGGCGAACAGTCCTTACAAGAACGCCGGCACCGACGGCAAAGACATCGGCGCGAACATCGATGTTGGATCGAGGATGAGAAGTGTGCGGCATTAGCGCGATTGGCGGGGGTAGCATCGTCGACAGCGGAGCCATCACCCGAATGGTCAAGCGCCTCGGGCACCGAGGACCAGATGCATACGCGTACGCAGCGGTTGCAGGGTGCCAGTTAGGTCACACACGCTTGAGTGTGATCGATCTCTCTGCAGGAGCGCAACCGATGCCCGACGCCTCGGAGAGGTACTGGATCACGTTCAATGGCGAAATCTACAACTATCGCGAGCTGCGGCGAGAGCTCATCGGCTTTGGGCATGAGCTCCGAACGCAATCCGACACAGAAGTCCTTCTTTGTGGCTTAAAACAGTGGGATTTAGGACTCCTCGACCGATTGCGCGGAATGTTCGCCTTTGCGATTTGGGATTGCCTGGAGAGGCGGCTCTTTGCTGCACGCGATTTGTTTGGCGAAAAACCGCTGTACTACGCGACGAAACCGGATGGCTCGTTCGTCATCGGCTCAGAAATAAAAGCGATCACTGCGTCCGGGCTCGTGCCAACGTCGATTGATCTGGCCTCAGTCGATGGTTATCTGGCCCTTGGATATCTGCCGCCCGATCGCACCATCTACAAAGAGGTCAAGACGCTCCCTCCGGGTCACTATCTCGTCTGGCAGAACGGCGAAACGACGGTCAGGCCTTACTGGACGCCGCGTTTGAGGACGGCGCCCATATCCATCGAAGAGGCGGCCGAGGAGCTGCGTCGCCTTCTGCGGCAATCCGTTGCCAGACAAATGGTCGCTGACGTCCCAGTTGGCGCGTTTCTGAGCGGCGGACTCGATTCCAGCACCATCGTCGCCCTGATGCAGGAACAGTCTGGGATTCCGATCAAGACGTTCTCTGTCGGCTTCGGCGAATCCATCAATGAGCTGCCATACGCGCGCGAGGTCGCGCTGCGTTACTCCACGGAACATCACGAAATCGATCTCGGCGCGCCCGACATTGCAACATTACTGCAGCGGATGGCCGAGGTCTATGACGAGCCATTCGCCGACAGCTCAAATATACCGACGTACCTTCTTTCGCAATATGCGAGGCAGTGGGTGAAGGTGGTTCTGACCGGCGACGGCGGCGACGAAATGATGGGCGGTTACGGGTGGTATTTGCCGCTCATTCGCGCCGAGCGCATGGCGCTGCCGCTGTTGCAGTGGACGATTCTGCGTATTGTGAATCGCCTGCAGCGCCATCGCAATCGTGCGGTCATCGCGCGCTCTTATGCTGCACGACTCGCGGCACGGTGGCACGACCCGTGGACGCGCAGCTTCATGTGCCAAACGATGATCGATGCATCGGACCGACGCCAGCTCTGGGGCGGACAGAAAGTCGAGTCGTATGTGCCGGGCGACTACTACCGTCCCGATGATACGACCGAGGGACTCAATCGTGCCTTTCATTTCGACGTCACGTCGTATTTGCCGGGCGACATTCTTCTCAAGGTCGATCGGGCAGCAATGGCGCACGGGCTGGAAACGCGCGCTCCCTTCCTCGATCGAGACCTCGTGGAGTTCGCGCTTTCGCTTCCTTCCGATCTCAAAGTCCGCGATGAGGAGACTAAAGTCGTTTTCCGACGGGCGTTCAATGTCCTCTGGCCGCAATCATTGTGGAATCGGCCAAAGCAGGGATTCGGGGCGCCGGTCGCTCAATGGCTGCAACGGTCGGATGTGCAGCCGCTATTGGCACGTGTCTTCGCACCGGGATCAAAGTTGAAAACTCTGCTGCCGGGCGCCAATCGCTCCGCGGCACGCGAACAGAGTTATCGGACCTGGGGTCTTCTGACTCTAGGCCTTTGGCTCGAGGCTCACGCCTAACAAAATCGAATCGGAGGGTGACGATGCGCATCAGCATCTTTGGACTCGGCTACGTCGGGTCTGTAACTGCAGCCTGCCTTGCCAGAGCGGGACATGAAGTATTTGGCGTCGATGTCAATCCTGACAAGGTGGCCATGATCAATACGGGTGAATCCCCCGTGATCGAGCCGGGCCTCGCCGATCTGGTTGAGGCGATGGTCACAAGTGGTCGCTTGAAAGCGACGGTATGCGTCGACGAGGCTGTGAAGCATTCCGATGTGGCGATGATCTGCGTGGGCACTCCGAGCAGCCGCAACGGCCAGATCGACCTCGCGGCAATCGAACGCGTTGTCGAGGACGTCGGATGTGCAGTCAAGCGGCGACCTCACCCTTTCACGGTCGTATTGCGCAGCACAGTTCTGCCAGGAACGACCGAAAGGGTGCTCGCGCCGATGCTTCCCGATGGCGTTTCGATCGCTGTCAATCCGGAGTTCATGCGCGAAGGGACGTCGCTGGCGGATTTCGAGCATCCGCCGATGACGCTCGTGGGTTGCGACGCCGACGAGGCCGCATCGCCTCTCCGGACGCTGTACGCCAAGGTAGGAGCGCCATTCGTGCAGACATCGATCAAAGTCGCGGAAATGACGAAGTACGTATCGAACGCCTTTCACGCGCTCAAGATCTGTTTTGCGAATGAGATCGGTGATCTTTGTGAGTCCCTTGGCGTCGATCCGCACGAAGTCATCCAGACGTTCCTGCTCGATCGCAAGCTCAACATCTCCGAAGCCTATCTGCGGCCGGGCTTCGCATTTGGTGGCTCCTGCCTTCCGAAAGATCTGAGGGCGCTGATGTATGTCGCGCGCAAGTCGGACGTGCAGGTGCCCCTCCTTTCCTCGATCGATCCATCGAACGAACACCAGCTTCGTCGCGGGATCGAAGCCGTCCTTAGCTCACGCAAGAAGCGAATCGGTGTCGTCGGACTCGCGTTCAAATCGGGTACGGATGACCTGCGAGAGAGTCCCATCGTCACGCTGGTTGAAACGCTCCTCGGCAAAGGGTGCACTGTGCGAATTTTCGATCCGAACGTCCGGCTGGCTGCACTGGTCGGGGCCAACCGGCGCTACATCGAGAAGGAGATACCGCACATCTCCTCGCTCATGTGCGACGACCTGCACACGCTCGTTGAAGAAGCTGAGGTGATCGTGATCGGCAGCGCAGGAGACGATGCTGCGCGTGCCCTGGCGCATTGCCGCCCTGAGCAGATCGTCGTCGACGTGACGAGGAGCGCGCTCTCGTCGGTTCATCGGGCGAGAGCTGCTTACGAATCGAAGATGATCGTTTCAGCCGGTGCAGCTTCCCCTCGCGAGATCAGGGAATGATCAGTGAATCTGTAGCCACGGGCGTTCGCGGAGCCACCGAACGCGGGATGCGCGCACCTGGCGCGGCTCGCTGTCGTCTGCTTTTCATTACGCTCGCCTTCCCACCGAGCCGCGAGATCGGCGCACACGCATGCGAACAGATCGGCCGATATTTCTCCCTCTACGGTTGGGATCCGATTGTTCTCACCGGTCCCAAGCGCCTCATCGAGTCCGCTGACCCGAGCCATCGACGCGCGTTCCCGGGAAAGATCGTTGAAGCTGGATTGCTCCCGCATCCCATTTCGGTTTATAGAAAACTAAAACGGGCGCTGGCCCGGAGCGCCGGCAACGACTGTCGTCTTGTTGGCAAGCCCAACGAGCACGCGCAGGGTCGATTTCGTCGATGGGTCCTGTCGCTGTTTCAGACTCCTGATATCTACACGGGGTGGTTCGTTCCCGCCACGATGGTCGGCCTCAGAGCGATCCGCCGCGAACGGATCACTCATATCTTTTCCTCTGGTCCTTGCTGGACGAATCATCTCGTCGGTCTCGCGCTGGCCTGGCTGACCGGCTTGACGTGGACGATCCACTTCCGCGACCCATGGAACGAGATGCCGCAGGCGAAGGATGTCAGCGCTTTTTCTGCGAACATTGAAAAGATGCTCCAGCGGGTAGTGATCAAGCGCGCAGATTCAGTCGTCTGTGTGACGGAGGCGCACACCCGTTTGCTGCGACAGATCTTCGCCGATCTGCCGGTAGAAAAGTTTGTGACGATTCCCAACGGTTACGATGAATCGGAGTGGGATTCGATTCAGCTGGAAAAGTCCGATCGCAACCGGTTCATCATCACGTATACGGGTAGCTTCATGATGGGCACTCGCAGCCCTCGTCCGGTGTTCCGAGCACTCCGGACGCTCATCGATGCAGGTCATCTCGATCTCAATAAGGTACGAGTGGACCTAATCGGGCATTGCGATGTCGCGGAAGGCATCGGGGTGACTGACATGGCGGCCGAATACGGACTAAGCGGCTTCGTTCAGGTCAGCCCTCCGGTCAGCAGGCCGGAAATTCTCCGCCGGATGGCGAATTCAAATCTGCTCCTTCTTCTCGCGGAGGGATGGACTCTGCAGATCCCGGGGAAAACATACGAATACCTTCGCGCCGGCCGCCCTATTCTGGCTCTAACAGCGGAAGGGGCGCTCACAGATTTGCTCCGCCAGACCGGTGGAGGTTGGACCGTCCAGCCCGAGGATCACGGGGCGATCATGCGCGTCATTCACGGCGTGTACAACGACTGGAGGATTGGACGTGCCACGCCGCCCGCGCATCGCGCCCTCATTGGTGAGTTCGATCGGCGCCGCCTGGCCGGTCGGTTTGCTGGGCTGTTCGATCAAGCCAGCGCAGGTCGTCACGCGACAGAGTGGGTCGTCTCCTCCACTTCCAATGCGAATTCTTAGCACACCGGCAATGCCGAGCCGCACCGTGATCAAAACAGCTCGTCAAACGTGTGCTTCCGGCACCCATCGCCGCAGCAGTTTCAGCTGCCTCCCGGAACTGCGATCGCCAACGCGAGAGCCCATCTCCGGCCTGTGCAGTTACAGCAATGAATTGGGAAGTTTTGAGCGTTGCCATCCTTGACGTGATCTCACGACCGCATTCCAATCGCGCGGCATGAAACGACGAGCGCCGCTGATGCGGCGCTCGTTGAAGATGAACGGCGGCTTGTACGTCTCAGCGGTGGGAGGTTCGTTTCCTCGCCGCGTTCGACACGGTCACGCTGATCGGTGCCGACGTCGTGACGTTACCGGAGAGATCGCGCGCGTTCGCCGTCAATGTGTACGTGCCATTCGTCGTTGTGGTCGTATCCCACGCGATCACGAACGGAGCGAAGTTGTCTTCCAATCCGAGCGCCACGCCATTGAGGTAGAAACGTACACCGATCGTGTTGCTCGAGACGGTTGCCGTGATCTGCACGGTCCCGCTGATCATCGCGCCGTTGACTGGCGAGGAGATCGCGACAGTCGGTCCGGTTCCGTTGCCGCTCGTATTCGCGACCGTCACCTGAACGGGAGCCGACGTGGCTCTGTTGCCGGCTGCATCGCGCGCGACGGCGGTCAGAGCATGGAAGCCATTGGCTCCGGTGGCGGTGTTCCAGACTACAAGCAACGGTGCGCTGGTCACTTCCGCGCCCAGGGTATTGCCATCGACATAGAACTGCACTCCAACGACGCCGATATTGTCCGAGGCGTTCGCGGTGACCTGCACCGTTCCCGATACATTGACTCCACTCTGCGGTCCGGTGATCGACACCGTTGGTGCCATCGTGTCCCCGGCCGGCTGTGTCGGAGCCGCGGGCGCGGCGGGCGCCGTGCTGGTTTGTGTCACCCGAATCGACTCGAAATTGAAGTACGCCACATCGGTGGTCACCCTGAGGATGTGCTGGCCGGCGGAGAGGCTGACGCCGTCCTTTGCCACCATCCAGGTGAAATTCTTCCAGTTGCCGGTCTTGGGAGAGATCACCGGCCCCGTCTTGTCCACCCCGTCAATGGAGAGGTGGAACTGGGCGGTGTTGTTGTACTCGCTGCTGTTCAACAATTCGATTTTGTATGTTCCGGAGGCGGTGACATTGATCGTGTATTGGAGCCACTCGCCGTTTTCGAAGTTGTTGACCACATAGGTGCCCGCGGTGGGACCGGGGATGATGTCCACAGCTTCACTGAGCCGGTACTGACCGCCCTGATTGCCGGGGGTGATGTCGTGATAGGCCACCCCTTCGCCGCCCTTGTCGAAATCGACGGCATTGAAGGTTCCCGGGATCGTGAACGGCGTTCCGTAATACGGAGTCTCCTGCTGCACAGGCGGAGTATTCGATACGGTCACGTTGACGGGTGCCGAGGTGTTGCTGTTTCCCGCCGCGTCGCGCGCCTTGGCCGTCAGTGTGTGACTGCCGTTTGTCGAAGTGGTGGTGTTCCACGACACCGAGTACGGTGCTGTCGTATCCTCGGCGCCCAGCGGCGCGTTGTCGAGCAGGAACTGCACACCGACGACGCCAACGTTATCCGAAGCGTTCGCGGTGACCGGAATCGTATTGGCGACCGTCATTCCATTGGTAGGCGCAGTGATGCTTACCGATGGCGGCGTGGTATCCGCGGAGGGAGCGTCCAGCGTGAGACGGAGCGCATCGACATTGAAGTATTGGACATCTGACGTGAGCCTCAGGACGTGCTGACCGCCGGTGAGGCTGATGCCGCTCTTTCCCACCCATTGGAACGTGCTCCAGAATCCAGTGTTCGGAACGCTGATCACTCCGGTCTTATCCACGTCGTCGATGGACACATGGAATTTGCTGGTGCCGGCGGGGTACTCGCTGCTGACCAGCGCTTCAATGGTGTACGTTCCGGCGGAGGTCACATTGATGGTGTACTCCATCCATTCACCAGTTTCGAAATTGTTGATGACGTATCCTCCCGCATAAGGAGCGGCGACGATGTCAACGTCTTCGGTGGGGCGATAGAGACCGCCGGCATTGCCGGGGACGTTGTCGTGATAAGCCACGCCTTC
This sequence comes from Acidobacteriota bacterium, assembly GCA_003223695.1. Lineage (GTDB taxonomy): Bacteria > Acidobacteriota > Thermoanaerobaculia > Gp7-AA8 > Gp7-AA8 > Gp7-AA10. Next base: position 1,213 of record QHVY01000263.1, on the reverse strand, counting down.
GCCACCCTTGTCGAAGTCTTCCGCTTCGAAGCGGCCAGGCATCGCAAACGGTGTCCCCGTATACGGCGACTGTGTGGGAGGCGCATTGGAAACGGTCACATTGACGGCCGCGGAGGTACTGGTATTGCCCGCCGCGTCGCGCGCCTTGGCTGTCAGCGTGTGACCGCCGTTTGCCGAAGTGGTGGTGTTCCACGACACCGAGTACGGCGCGGTCAGATCCTCGGCGCCCAGCGGCGCGTTGTCGAGCAGGAACTGCACGCCGACAACGCCGACGTTGTCGGAGGCGTTGGCAGTGACCGACGTCGTAGCGGAGACCGTGGCCCCGTTCGCCGGCGCAGTAATCGAAACAGTCGGCGGCGTGGTGTCGGGAGGCGGCGGCGGAGGGGGAGGGGATGAATTGCCACTTACCGCCCCGGCAGTGGCCGAATTCACAGCATTGATATCCGCTCCGACATCCTTTCCGTCAGTTCCCGCGTTCTTGTACGGGCTGCCCGCCGCCAGATGATAGTCTGCACCGGCGTAGTTGACGAAGCCAACATCGTTCATCGTAGCGGGAAAGAAATTATTCGGCGGATATTTTGATGCGACGCCGCCCTGCAGAATGTTTTTGACGAAAACATATCCTGGGAAGTAGGTTGCCAGCGTGCCGAGTGGATCGCCGTAATAGTTGTCGCCGCCCACTCCGTACACGTTGTTCGGCGTGAGATTGTTTCTGAACGTATAAGCCGTATTTGCGTCGCCTGCGTTGCTGTAAGCGCGGGTGACTTCGCCGGTTTGAAAGCCGGTGTTGTGATCGATGGTGAGGTTTGCAAGCCCGCCGGACCCATTCCCTCCCACCTGAAACAGACAGCCGATGCCTCCCCAGTTGGCCGCGCTGACATCTTCGAACAAATTGTCTTTGATGAGAAACCGCTTTGACTGCTGTGCCGAATTGATGTCGTCGTGGCCAATCATGTTCACGGCGGACGAGACATGGCGCACGATGTTGTGCGTGAACGTCACGTCCTGGACGATCGACCATGGTGCGCTGCCATCCTGGTTACGCACCGTAAACACAATGGAGAAACCGGCCTGCGCATTGGGCCAGTTATGCTCGAAGATGTTTCCATCGATAAGGATACGCTGTGCATTCTTGAGCTCAAAGATGTTCTTTACCGTCCATGAGGAGCTCTGCCAGGAGGTCGGCTTAAAGAAGTAGTTGCCGCGCACTTCG
>QHVY01000434.1:2318-3630 GCA_003223695.1 Acidobacteriota bacterium | reverse complement strand
GCGCAACTCCCTAGGCTTCTTCGGCCCCGAAACGCTCCATCGCTTTGTGCACATTGGCCATCGCAGCGGCGCTGGCCATCGATGTGCCGGCGGCGATCACCTCGTCGCCTTTTTTCATTCCCAGCCAAATGCCGACGCCCAACCCGAAGAGGACGGCAACGATGGGGAATTCTTTGATCTGATCGCGCAAGGCATCCGGCAGCAGTTTCTCGACCTCCTCGAACACCGCCCCCGGACCTTCCTCGGCTAGTTTGCTCCCGAGCTCGGACACTTTCTCGCGCACCGGAGAATCGAAATCCATTCCCGCGGCGGCGCGCTCGTGATCTTCACGTTCCCCACGAGTTGCCATGATCGTCGTCCTCTCTAGTCTTCTTTGTCACTGCGGCGCAGCAGTAGACCGATGAGAAATCCGGCGCCGATGGAGATCAGCAGCGCTTTGCCGGGATTGGAACGGACGTAGCTTCGCACCTGATCGGTGACTTCGCCGAAGTCGATGTCTTCGACCTGCTCGCGAACGCGGTTGTATTGATTCTTCACTGCATCGGAGGCGGTGGAGTATTTCTCGCCCGCGAAATCTTTTGCGCGCGCGAAACGGGAGGTGTCGCTCTCATCCGCGGATCCTTTTCTCGATTCATCCATGTTGTACCTCCTGGGGTCGGTGAGCCTATCACGGGCCAATAGAACGGTTCGCCGTACGCCGTTGACCGTTCGCCGTCTCTTCGGCCAACGGCCAACAGTCAACGGCCAACAGCCTACAATCCGCGGCGCGATGCGCGTTCAACTCGAGCATGTGACGCATGTTTATTCCGGCAGCGATGAAGCCGCACCGGTGCAGGTCCTCGACGACGTTTCGCTCGAAATTCCGGCCGGTCAGTTTGCGGTGCTGATGGGTGCATCGGGCAGCGGCAAATCGACGCTGCTCAACCTCATCGGTGCCGTTGACCGGCCCACGCGCGGGCGCATCATCCTCGGCGATCAGGAGACCTCCGCGATGGATGAAGGGCAGCTGACAATGCTGCGCCGCGCTTCGATCGGTTACGTCTTTCAATTCTTCAACCTCATCCCGACGCTGAACGTCTTCGAGAACGTTGCGTTCCCGCTGTCACTTGCGCGCATCGCACGCGCGGACATCGATCAAAGAGTGCACGAAATGCTCCAACGCATCGGGCTGCCTCAGCGCGCCAAACACTTCCCGAACGAGCTTTCCGGCGGCGAGATGCAGCGCGTGGCGATCGGACGGGCCATGATCCACCGCCCTCCTCTACTCCTCGCCGACGAGCCGACCGGCAATCTCGATTCGAAAAACGGCGAC